>JABWAJ010000218.1 GCA_013361075.1 Saprospiraceae bacterium
ATCGCTGCCGACGCTACCGCGGTCGCGGTCAACGTCACCGTGACCCAACCCTCCACGGCCAGCTACCTCACCGCGTGGCCCACCGGGCAGGCACGCCCAGGCGTGTCGAACATGATCTGGCCCGCCGCCGCGACCAAGAGCACCCTCGTCGTCGCCGCCGTCGGTACCGGCGGCAAGATCAGCCTCTACAACCAAGCCGGCACAGTCCATGTCATCCTCGACGTCGTCGGCTACTGGCGTCCCGCCGCCAACGTGACACCACCGCAGACCGTCACATTCGGCTACGACCGCGACGGCCTGCGCCAAACCAAGACCGTCGACGGCACCCAAACCACCACCTACACCGTCGAAATCACCGATGCCTGTGGCCAAATTTTCTATGATGATATGATTCTGGAAGTATTGGGAGATTCTTTGCTGCTCGACCTGGGCCCGGATACTTTCATCTGTGAAGATCAGTTGCTTCGCCTGGAAGTCAGTGCCACGAATGCTGTTTATCAATGGTCTGATGGTTCAGCCAATGCATACCTCGATGTCACAACGCCTGGCTTGTATGAAGTGACGGTGACCAAAATAGATACGTTTTGTATTGGCTCGGACTACATAGAAATTTCGGAAGTGCTGTTGCCCGAAGTATTTCTGGGCACCGACACGACCCTTTGTTTGGGGCAAACCCTGTTGCTTAGCGCATCGGCCCCCCAAAACAACAGCTATTTATGGCAGGACGGGTCCATAGCAGACACCCTGATGGTTCAGCAATCCGGCCTTTATCGCGTGCAAACCGCCAATGAATGCGGCGAAGCAGAGGATGCAGTTTTGGTGGCTTTTGAAAGTTGCCGGGAGATTTTTATTCCCAATGCTTTTTCCCCGAATAGTGATGGCATCAATGACCTCTTTTACCTTCAGGATGATGGCGATGTAGCATCCGTTTCCCTCCTGCGGATTTTTGACCGCTGGGGCGGATTGGTATTCGAACAGCACCATTTTTTGCCCAATAATCCGGCATTCGGCTGGGATGGCCGGTTCCGGGGCAAACCCTCCACGGAAGGAATTTATACCTGGTTTTTGCAGGTAGTTTTTAAAGACGGGAAAGAGGAATTGTTATCCGGAAGCGTTGCGTTGATCCGGTAGATGGCTGTCGGGGCCATCCATTCAGGTATTTTCCAGCAATTTGCGCACCATATTTAAAGCCTGTATCGTGGCGTACTGGATATTGCTAAGCCGGTCTTTGCCCCGAACGATTTTTTGCGCCCAAACCCCGTTTTTATCTGCAATGGCCATCCATATCGTGCCCACCGGTTTTTCTGGTGACCCGCCATCGGGTCCGGCGATACCGGAAATGGACACGGCGAGGTCTGTTTTCAGCAGTTCCCTTGCTCCTTGCGCCATCTCCAGCACGGTTTGTTCGCTTACTGCGCCATAGTTTTTCAGGGTTTCTTCCCGAACGCCCAATACTGCCATTTTTACGGCATTGTCATAAGCCACAACAGCCCCTTTAAAATAAGCTGACGCTCCGGGAATAGCCGTGATGCTGTGTGAAAAATGCCCTCCGGTACAACTTTCTGCAGCACTGATGGTGAGCCCCCGTGCCAGAAGAAGCTTCCCTATGGCTGCTTCGAGGGTCGTATCACCAAACCCATAAACAATATCAGAGAGGCAAGCCGTAATGGCCGCTGCCTGTTCATCAAGTTCACGTTCGAGGGCTGTAGCATCCTCGGCGATGCCTGTCAGGCGCAAACGCACCTGGCCAACTGCCGGCAGGTATGCCAGTTTGACATGTTGCGGCAAGTTGTCTTCAATGGAAGCAATGCGGCCTGCAATAACCGTCTCGCCTTCGCCCACTGTCAGGATGGTACGGTGCCGGATGGGTTTACCGCCGAAATGCGCTTTTAGTTTAGGCAACACTTCATATTGCATCAGGTACTTCATCTCACTGGGTACTCCGGGCATGGATACGACTACTTTGCCCTTGTGCTCAAACCACATGCCCGGTGCTGTGCCCATTTTGTTCGGAAGAATCTCTGCATTGGCAGGCATCATACACTGGTCATGAATCGCTTCAGGCTTTACGGGGCGTCCGATGCGCTCAAAAAGCGCCAGAATCCAATCCTGGGTTGGCTGGTGGAAGACCATTGCTGCACCAAAATAATCCGCCAGGGCTTTTTTGGTAAGGTCGTCTTTCGTCGGCCCCAAACCACCAGTCAGCAATACCGCATCCGCATCGTCCATTGCGCCGTCAAGTGTTGTATGAATGGCCGCGACATTGTCGCTGATGGAATGAATGTAGTTGACCCGCGCTCCGATCAGGTTCAGCTCTCCGGCCATCCATGCAGAGTTGGTATCTACAACCTGCCCGATGAGGATTTCATCGCCAATGGTGATGATGTGTATTTTCATGTTTACTGTTTTTGATCAATTTCAAAGGTTAAAACCCTATCCCTGGTTCCCGGTTAAAAAACGGACAGCTTTTAAATCAAAGGCTGCTTCAGTTCCATATTCATCGCGAATGCACAACAACCCCGAAGGTGTAGTTCCGGTGATTACCCCGCGAAAAACAGAACCGTCCTGCCGTTCAAAACCCAGGTTTACCCCAAGTCCGTAAAGGCATTCGTGATAAGCAGCGGCCAGGGCATCCATTTGCCCGTTTTTGAGTTGCAGATATCGTTGTTCGATGTGTTGGTACAAGCGGTCTTTGAGCATTTCCAAATCAAATTCAAGCCCGTTGGATTCGATGCAAAAAGAAGTAGGATTGGGTAGTGATTCATCAAAGTTTTTCTGATTCACGTTGATGCCGATTCCTACAACGCTCGATTGCAAAGTCTGGCCCAGAATGCTGTTTTGGATGAGTATACCCCCTGCTTTCCGATGTCCAATATAGAGGTCATTGGGCCATTTCAGGTGAATTTTTTTTTCTAAAATTTCCTGTGCCCAATCCCGAACTGCAAGGGCAATGGCCTGGCTCAATGAAAATTGCCGGGTAGCTTTGAGGAAAAAAGGGTACAAAATAATGCTTAAAGCAATATTTTTGCCGGGTTCTCCCAACCACTTGCTGCCAATTTGGCCGCGACCATCTGTTTGGTCAGAAGCCGAAATGACAGTTCCTTCGGTTGGTTTGCTTTTTGATAAGAGTTCCAGTGCAAACAAATTTGTAGAAGGCAACGCAGGGAATTCCAATAGAACCTTTCCGATAAAAAGCGTGTTGCTGTTACTCAAAAGGAAAATGTTTGTAACTTTATCATTAGTATTCAGAAAATCAGTGAACAGATAAAAGACTTCGGGCATGAAACAGCGGCATCAGTTGCGATCAGGGGATCAAAAAAAATCCCGGCATTTCGTAATGTTCCCGCATCTTTCTGAAATCTTCTATCTTACATCTCAATTCGCTCAATTCGCTCACAAAACTAACGATTTTTCAATTTGAGTACGCCAGCAAAAATCAAGATTCCCGCATCTGCACAGGAAACACTGAACGATCTCATCATAGATAGCATTCAGGACATCAAAGGCAAAAACATTGTCAAACTCGATCTGCGGCACCTGGAAGATGCCCCGGCTGATTTTTTTATCATCTGCGAGGGTGACTCCAATACGCAAGTCAAAGCCATTTCCGAACGAGTACACCGCCGAATTAAGGAAGAACTCTCCCTCAACCCGGGGCATGTAGAAGGCCAGGGGCACGCCCGTTGGATATGTATGGACTATTTCGATACTGTCCTGCATATTTTTTATCGCGAAACCCGCCCTTATTATGACCTCGAACAGCTCTGGGGAGACGCCCGATTTACAGAATATGAAAATTTGTAGGGCTTTTTTGGCGCTTGGTCGAGATATTGGAAACGAAATGGAGGGCTGTGCGTTATTCATTTAAATTGTAAAAGCAGGTTGTGAATGGAAAACAGGAATGAAAATCAAAACGGGGAAAATAAGCCGGGTGGCCCAAAGATTGGCTCCTACTGGATATACGGCCTCATTGCGCTGGTACTCATCGCATTGAGTCTGAATAGTGTATCAGAGGGAACCAAAGAACAGCTCCCGATGAATCGCCTGGAAAAAATGCTCAAAGATCAGGCTATTGAAAAAATTGTCGTGATCAATGAGAAGCGGGCGCATATTTACATCAAACGGGAAAAACTGGAAGCGGCCAATAACGAGTACGGAGATGCCGCTAAAAGCAATTTTGGCAGTGACCGCTACCACTACTGGATGTTGGTAGGCCCCGGGGATTCGTTTAGCCAGTTTCTTGAAGATACCCAGGAGCGCGAAAATATTCCCCGCGACCAAAGAGTTTATCCCAAGTATGAAAATCCAACCAACTGGCTGGCACCTATTCTTGGCTGGTTGTTGCCCATTGCCATTGTCATTGCCATTTGGGTCTTCATCATGCGCCGGGTAAGCGGTGGTGCAGGCGGCCCGGGTGCTCAAATTTTCAACATCGGCAAGTCGAAAGCAACCTTATTTGATCAAAACAGCAAGGTAAACATTACTTTTCAGGATGTTGCCGGGTTGGATGAAGCCAAAGAAGAGGTCATGGAAGTTGTGGATTTTCTAAAAAATCCGAAAAAATATACAGCTCTGGGCGGTAAAATTCCCAAAGGTGTCTTATTGGTTGGCCCTCCGGGAACAGGTAAAACGCTGCTTGCAAAAGCCGTAGCCGGTGAAGCCGGTGTACCTTTCTTTTCGATTTCCGGTTCGGATTTCGTCGAAATGTTCGTTGGTGTAGGTGCTTCACGGGTGCGCGACCTTTTCAAACAGGCGCGCGAAAAAGCCCCCTGCATCGTTTTTATAGACGAAATTGACGCCATTGGACGCGCACGTGGCCGTTCCAGCTTCCAGGGAGGCAATGATGAGCGGGAAAACACCCTCAACCAATTGCTGGTGGAAATGGACGGTTTCAGCACCGATAAAGGAGTCATCCTCATGGCCGCCACCAACCGCCCTGATGTACTCGACAGCGCCCTGCTTCGTCCAGGGCGTTTCGACCGGCAGATCGGTATTGATCATCCGGACCTGAAAGGCCGGGAAGCCATCTTTAAAGTACACTTGCAAAACATCAAAAAGGCAGCAGATGTAAACCCTGCGATCCTTTCCGAAATGACGCCCGGTTTTGCCGGCGCAGATATTGCCAATGTTTGTAACGAAGCAGCCCTGATTGCAGCACGTCGGAACAAAAAGGCAGTGGACATGGACGATTTCAACTCTGCACTCGACCGGGTTATCGGCGGTTTGGAGAAGAAAAGCATGATCATTTCACCCGAAGAAAAGAAAATTATTGCTTACCATGAAGCCGGGCATGCCGTATGTGGCTGGTACCTGGAACATGCTTCTCCGCTGGTGAAAGTAACCATCGTACCCCGCGGCATGGGTACACTGGGCTATGCACAATACCTGCCCAAAGACGAATACATTACACGCACCGAGCAACTGCTCGACAGAATGTGTATGACTTTCGGGGGCCGCGCTGCTGAATCTCTGATTTTTGACAAAGTCTCTACCGGCGCTCAAAGTGACCTCGATCAGGTAACCAAAATGGCTTACAGTATGGTCACGGTTTTTGGTATGAGTGACCAGGTTGGTCAGGTGTCTTTCTATGGAATGGCACAGGATCAATTCAATAAACCTTATTCCGAACAAACGGCTTCCATGATTGACCAGGAAGTGCGTATGCTGGTGGATTCGCAATACATCCGGGCAGGTCAATTGCTCATGGAGCACCGCAATGAACTCGAATTACTGGCTCAGCAATTGCTGGAAAAAGAAGTCCTCCTGAAATCGGATGTGGAGCGACTTATCGGGCCACGCCCATACAGCAGCCATTCCGTTACTGAACTTTATGAAAATGCTGCTGCGCCTGCTGCCGCATTGGATCCGGAAGAAAGCAATACCGTTTCCGAATCTAAAGAAGAGGCATAAGCTAAACAAAAAACGAAACGTGCCGGACGCTCTCAGGGTGTTCGGCACGTTTCGTTTTTTAAGCCAAAACCCACCCCGCGATGAACATTCTTCTGGCTACAGACTCCTTTAAGGATGCCCTGGATGCACAAAGCGTTTGCAGGGCCATTGCACGGGGCATTCTCCGTGCCATGCCGGAAGCTGCAATTCGCTCCTTCCCTTTGGCCGACGGAGGGGAGGGTACCGCCCAAATCCTTACCGAACACAGCGCGGGAAGATCAATTGAGTGTGTTGTCAATGACCCTTTGTTCAGGCCTGTCCGCGCAACTTATGGCCTTTCCGGCGATGGGAAAACGGCATTCATAGAAATGGCCCAGGCTTCCGGCCTGCAATTGTTGAAGCCTGAAGAACGCAATCCCCTTCATACGACTACCTATGGAACCGGTGAATTGATTGCAGATGCTCTGCGCAGAGGGGTCAGCCACATCATGCTGGGCATTGGAGGCAGTGCTACCAATGATGGCGGAATGGGAATGGCCGCAGCATTGGGCTGGCAGTTTTTTGACCCAGCCGGTAAGCTACTGGAGCCGGTGGGTCGCAACCTTGGCAAAGTGCATCGCATGTTGGGAAATCCGGAGTTTACGGTCCGGGTTGAAGTGATGTGTGATGTCAACAATCCGCTTTACGGGCCAGAGGGAGCCGCACAGGTGTACGCCCCGCAAAAAGGAGCAGACGCTGTGGCCGTGGCAGAACTGGATGCAGGTCTGGCACATTTCTCCGATGTGCTCAAAGCCTTTTCAGGAACAGATATTGCAGGCATTCCCGGTGCCGGGGCAGCAGGAGGGTTGGGCGCAGGTGCTTTATTTTTTCTGAATGCCCGCATGAGGTCCGGAATTGATGCCGTCATGGAATATACAGGCTTTGAAGCTGCATTGTCCGGAATAGACCTCATTGTAACCGGTGAAGGAAAAATTGACCGCCAGACGTCGAAGGGAAAGCTGATCAGCGGCATAACCCGGCGGGCTGCCGAACGTAACCTCCCTGTGATTGCATTCTGCGGGGCTGTGGAGGTTGCTGATTCAGAAATTCGCGACATGGGCCTGCTTGCTGCTTTTTCCATTCAAACCAAACCCCTGCAGTTGGCTGAAGCCATTGCACAAACAGCAGCGGGACTGGAACAAACAGCAACTCAGGTTTTCCGGGTAATGGCCATTTATTTCCCCTGAAAATTCGCTTTCCTTTTTTCAATAAATGCAGCAGCCCCTTCCCGAAAATCGCTGGTTCCGGTGGTATGTCCAAATGCCTCCACCTCATGAGCAAACCCATCTACATCGTGCAAAAAATAGGCATTCACACTTTCAATGACTTTGGCAATGGCAATCGGGCCTTTTTCGATGATTTTGGCAAGCAGTTCTTTGGCCTTGGCCACTTCTTCGCCTGCGGGAACAACGTAATTTACCAGTCCCAGCCGGTATGCTTCCTCTGCGCCAATCATATCGCCGGTGAGGAGCAATTCCATCGCCTTGGTTTTGCCAAGGTACTGTACCAAACGCTGTGTACCGCCGTAGCCAGGAATGATGCCAAGGTTTACTTCAGGTTGTCCAAACCGCGCTTTTTCGCCGGCAATGCGCAAATGGCAGGCCATCGCCAGCTCGCAGCCACCCCCCAAAGCAAACCCGTTTACCGCAGCAATAACCGGTTTGTGAAAATTTTCGATCAGGAAAAAAATATCCTGCCCGCGCTGGGCCATCGTTGCCCCTTTTGCGGCGTCGAGGTCTAAAAATTCCTTGATGTCGGCTCCTGCTACAAATGCCCGATCTCCTGAGCCGGTAAGGATAATGCCCCGGATGTGGTGGCGCCGGGGCAGGTCTTCTCCAAAAAAGTGCCTGAGCTCGAGCATCGTCGCGGAGTTGAGGGCATTCATCGCTTGCGCTCGATTGATGGTAAGCAGCAAAATGCTGTCTTCTTCCTGTACTAAAAGGTTTTCGTATGACATGTTTTTTTTTTTTGGTGGATGGTGGGTCAGCGATTCCGGTGCGGTTTGTCAATCAACTCCGAATCTTCGGTCTGATTCATGATTTTAATGCCACATTTTTGCATGGCAAAAGAAATCAGAATAAAAAACAAGAGGAAAACCCAGAGCATGCTCCATCTGGACATCCCTTTACGGCCTGGTTCCTGTTGCTGACGGCTCATAAGAAGCTGGATTTATGGTGTGATGCGCGAAGATAAGAATCTTGAAATGGATTCCTGAAAGGATAGCGCTACATTTGGAAAATCAAACAATCGAAAAGCAAAACATGACGCAACTGCAACAAAAACTTACCCTGTATGGCCTAACCATGATTGCGGTAGGGAGTTCCATTGGATCCGGTATTTTTTTGACCCCGGGAGAAATTGCCAAAACGGTACAACATCCCGGATTGGTGCTGGTGGTATGGATCATTGGCGGCATCATTGCCCTCACGGGTGCGCTTACTTTTGCAGAACTGGGCGGCCTTTTTCCAAAATCCGGCGGGGTTTATGTTTTTCTGAAAGAAGCCTACGGAGCCAGGGCAGGTTTCCTTTACGGCTGGGTAACACTGCTGGTCATCAACACCGGGGCTTTGGCTGCGCTGGGCATGGCACTAGCCGCCAAACAGAAGGGCGAGAACCGCCAGGTCGTGGCCATCATCGGCGACGGTGCGATGTCGGCCGGCATGGCCTTCGAGGCGCTGAACAACGCCGGCGT
>JABWAJ010000219.1 GCA_013361075.1 Saprospiraceae bacterium
CGGGTGATCCAGTTGCCTTCAGGCAGCATGCCTACAATTTCAGAATGGGCGTGTTGAGCGATCTGGCGGATGAGGGTTTTGCGGTAAGCATCCGGCATCCAGTCCCGCGGTTCAATTTTGATCTCAGCGTCTATTTTTTCCTGGAATTGTCCTTCCAAAGTCATGGTGTCGTTTATTTTGAGTTAGGGCGAAAACGTTGCAAAGGTAAAGAACATCGCCAAAAGAGGCATGGTAAAGTACCTAAAGTATTAACAGCCACACCCGGTCTTTGTTCGGATTTTTTGAAAGCCTGTGATTCAGTGTGCTGGTATTAACTCACTGCAGGTATCCGGTAATACACGCTGGGGTGTCCTTCCATAAAAAAATCTTTCCACCACGTCATTCCGCAGTTTTCCAGCACACGGATGGAGCCAATATTGCCCTTCATGGCACGCCCGACGATAAAGGGCAGCTTCAGGTCTTCCAGTCCGTATTTAATACAGGCCTTTCCAGCTTCGGTGGCATACCCCTTGCGCCAGTATTTTTGCATAAAGCGATAGCCGAGGTCTACTTCTTCCACGTCCTCAAGGTATTTGAGGCCACACCAGCCCAACAATTCACCGGTTTCCCGGAGCAGAACGGTCCATCGGCCAAAGCCGTATTTCGCATAATGATCGTAGTTCTCCAAAAATTTAACCGCTGATTCCAGGGTAGGAAAAGGATCATCGCCCGTGTAGCGCAAGACTTCCGGGTCGGCATTCAATTCGTAATAAAAAGGAGCATCTGCCACCTCAAATTCCCGCAAAACGAGGCGTTCTGTTTCCAGGATGATATTCATAAAGCACTTGTTTACGACTGCCGTACGAACGACACCTGCCCGTCTTCCAGAATGGGGGCCCGTCGAAAGCGCAGAAAAAGCTGTACCGTTGCCAGCACGTCCTTTTCACAATAGGTAGCAATCCGTTCCAGGTCGTTTTCTTCCCAGTACACCCGTCCTACGTCGCTGCCGTCAATGTCGTCCTTTGGAGATGGGAACCCCAATAATGCAGCCAAAAGTTTCAGGGAAGTGTAATTTTTCCCATCACCAAATTTCCAGAGCTCCATGGTGTCCAGCAAATGCCGGGTTTCCCACGGTTTTTTACCCGACAAATTCAGCATGGCAGGAAAAGGCAATTGGTGCAATACCATACGGCGGCAAATGTAGGGAATGTCAAATTCCCGGATGTTGTGTCCGCAAAGGCTGTGCTTGTTGGGGTCGCCATAGTGCTGCTGAATGAGTTTGGAAAAATCTTCAAGCACTTTTTTTTCGTCGTGCCCGTGAAAGGAAGTGAGGCGCAAGTTCAGCTTACCGGTTTCTTTTTCCCGGCGCAAACTTCCCACCGAAATACAAATGATGCGGCCAAATTCGGCATAAATGGCAGCCCTGTCTTTATAGGAAAGGGCAATTTCAGCTTCATCAGCCTCCTCCGGGCTTTTGCGAACCGATTTGCTTTTGATGCGCCAAAGATCCTGAAACGTTTCATCCAAATCAGCATAGGTGGGTTTGTCGGATACTGTTTCAATGTCTAAAAAAAGGACATTCCCTGGTTCAACTTGTTCAATCATAATTTTTATTGGGTTTTTAGAACTTGCTTGGGATTTCAATGAAAGAAAACACTATTCTTTGATTATCAATTCATTGATTCAATTAGCTTTTAAACAGACATTTGCAACAAATTACAGCCAATATCAGAATAAACGGCTAATTTTGTATATAGAAATACAATTTTTTCAAACGTACCCTCGTTTTGCGGACGGTGAGAAGAAATTTTATTATCAAATCAAAATCGACATCAACATGAGCACCTACGGTTCAAGCACGAATCCTCCAACCTACGGTACCAATCCAAAACCTGACAGCTCCAAGCAGCAACTAACCATTATCGCAGCCGCCATCGTTGTGGCTTTATTGGGCGTAATCGTTGTCATGTGGATATCCAGCAACAACAAAAAGACAGAACTGACAGAGAAATTAGAAACTTCTGAGCAACTGAAGGCGGAAGCCGAACAGCAATACCAAACCGCATTGGCTGAATTGGAGCAAATGCGTGGCAGCAATGAAGAATTGAATGCCCTGATCGAACAACAAAAAGCAGAGTTGACCGCTCAAAAAGAGAAAATTGACGGCTTGCTGGTGACTAAAGGCAGCTTAGACAAAGCCAGAAAAGAAATCAGCAGCATGAAGTCGCAAATTCAGCAATACTTAGCTGAAGTCAACCAATTGCGCGAGCAAAACCAGGAGTTGACCACACAGAATGTGACGCTGACCGAACAAAATCAGACGCTTTCTACTGATCTGGAAACAGAGCGTTCCAATGCAGCTGCCTTGTCCAATGAAAAGGCCATGCTGGTAAGCGAAAAAGAAGCCATTGAAGGTGAACGCGCCAAATTGAGCAAAAAAGTGACGGCAGCTTCTGTTGTGAAAGTCAGCGAAATCGAAGTAAGCGGCCTGAAAATGAAAGACAGTGGTAAAGCAGTCAAAAAAAGCTATGCCAAAAACGTAGATCAGCTCAAAATCTGCTTCAATACAACGGTTAACGAAGTAGCCGATCCGGGTTCTGACCTCTACCACATCCGCATCATTGACCCGCAAGGTACAACGCTGGCCGTTGAATCGCTGGGATCCGGTGTTTTCATCAGCAGCGCTACCGGTGAAGAAATTAAATTCACCACGACCAAAGAGTTTGACTACAACCAGGATGCCAATACGCTTTGCACCACCTGGTCTTCAGGCCAGGAACTGGCCCGTGGCAACTACCAGATTGAACTGTACAACAAGGGCTATCTGGCTGGCAAATCAACCTTCAAGCTCAAGTAAAATAAAGCCGACGGGATTCCCCGGAGGTACGAAAAAAGGCAGATCGGAAATTCCGATCTGCCTTTTGTTTATGTTTTCATGTCAGCTTTATCCTCTCAGGCCCGTTCGCGATAAGTGTCTTCGTACAACTTTTGCAGTTTTTTTCTCGCGAAAAAGATGCGACTTTTGATTGTTCCCAACGGAGATCCTAGTTCCTCTGCAATTTCGTCGTATTTGTAGCCCTCGAAAGCCATCATGAACGGCTTGCGAAATTCATCCGGCAGGGTGTCTACCAGTTTCGCCAGTTCCCGAAAAGTAACAGATGTTTCCCCTTCGTTGCCGGTCAGGGTATCTGTGCCGGAATTGATGTAGTAATTATTAGGCGTCTGATCAATGATCAACCCCCTGCGAACTTTTTTGCGGTAGTTGTTGATGAAAATATTGCGCATAATGGTCACCGCCCACGCTTTGAAGTTGGTGCCCTGATTATACTTGTCTGCATTGGTAATAATCCGAAGCGCCGTATCCTGGAAAAGATCCTCCGCATCGTCGTTGTTTCCTGTCAGCTTCAGGGAAAATGCACGAAGCGACTGACTGATTTTGTCGAGTTGCTCCTGCATTGGATTTGCTGCTATTGCGTATGCGATCATCGCCGGTGATTTTATAGTTGAGATTGTAATTATTTTTTACAAAATTAAAGAACATTCCTGTTTTTTGCAAATAAAAATTCCTATTTAGACTAATTTTGAGTACCAAGTGTAGCAATCTTGACAGTTTTATGGCATTTCAGGGCAGAAACGTTAAAATATTTAACAATCGTAAACCAAATTGCCCTCTTGAGCGTATAGTATACACCAACATGCAGCGCCCGGTCGCTGGTGGCGGATAGAACAAGCTATGATTATTCCTTTTTTACAGCACATGGTTTATGTTAAACGGAAAAGAACAACATCCTGTCACGCATGACAGCCCGTCGGTTTCTGCGAGCTTCCTGCAGCAGAATTTACGCTACCTGCGCAAGCGCTTAGAAATGAGCCAGGAGCAGTTGGCTGAAAAGATTGGTCTCAACCGGGGCAACATCGCTTCGTATGAAAATGCCAGCGCTGAGCCCAAAATCTGCAACCTGCTGCGGCTTTCCAACTTTTTTGGCGTTTCCATTCTCGACATTACCCAGTCCGACCTCAGTGAAGACTCGGCCCTTGAAAAAGCCATACAGGCTCACGCCAATCCTTACAACAGCGAGCGGGAAACCATCCTCGCATTCATGAAGCGTTCTGACGAAATTCAGGAAGTCTTCGAAAGCATCCACAAATGTCACGAGTTCAAAATTAAGAGTGTAGAAACCCTGCCCCAGGACATGAAGTTTCTGCTCCAGCACTTTGAACAACTCTACGACGCGGCACAAACCCTGCTCCGGCAGCACCAGGCTTTACTTGAATTCATGAAATGTAAATAACGCCGTTCCGCTGCTCTTTTGCACCGGTTGCCCTTATGAAGGTGCCGAACCGTAATCGGGTCATACTTCTCAGTGAGTTGCCCTTGACAGGTAGCCGCAGGGGACCTACTTTTATCTCTTATTAAGACGATTTAAGTAACAACAACAGTCCCATGAGCATGAAACAGCACCTTACCACCGTGTTGCTGGCAACTCTTTTATTACCAGCCCAATCTGCCCTTGCCAATGTCAATTTTTTGAACGCTTCTCTCTCCGAGGTGCGGCAAATGGCATCCCGCGAGGGAAAACCCTACTTCGTCCACTTCACCGCAAGCTGGTGTATGCCCTGCCAGTGGATGGAAAAAAACACTTACGCGGATCCAACCCTCGCCCGCTACGCAAACGCCAATTACTTTTCCGTCAAAATTGACATTGACAACGAAGAAGGAAGGCGTTATAAAACGCAATATTCCATCATTGCACTTCCGTCCATCCTGGTTTTTGACGAACGGGGCGTTTTACTCGACCGCTACGAAGAATCACTGGAAGCTGCCGCTTTATTGGATATTTTACAAAAACACCGCACGCAGGGTCTTGCCGGCATCCAGGCAGCTAACACCCCTGCCACCGACTTAGCTGTCCTCGACAGCCCCAAACCCCAGTTTTCGCTGCGGCGCCCGGCCCTGATTCCGGAAGAACGGGCTTCGTTTGACACAGAATATGTTGCCGACGCACGGCCCGTACCCGCCACCTTGCCAGCTCCGACAGATACGCAAACACCCCGCGCCAACCTGGGCTACGGGGTACAGGTAGGTGTTTACAGCGATTACAACAACGCAGTGCAACAGGTTGCCCGCTTAGAAAAGAAGTTTGATCAGCCAGTAAATATTTTTGCAGGCAAAACGGATGGCAAAGCCACGTACAGCATCGTCGTCGGGCTTTTCAAATCCCAGTCCCAGGCAGCAGAATACCTGCGCTACCTCAACCGGAATGACATGAAAGGAATTGTGAAACATATTGCGGAGATGTGAGGTTTATGTAAAGAGGCAAAAGACAAGCAGCAACTTTATTCCGTAACGTTTGATGTTTTTTAAACAATCAGATTTATTTTACGGTATTATTGCCTTTTGCCTTTTGCCTCCTGCATCTTATCACATAACCTCAAGGTTGCCCTTATTCCCGCACCACCACCATCTTTCCGGTTTTCGCAGCGCCCGGCGTTTGCAGCGTATAGATCAGCACGCCCTCTACGCCCAGTTCCTCCGCCTGAAGCAGGATTTCGTGGTAGCCTTTTTCATACGCACCTTCAATGCGCTTCACGATGCGGCCATTCAGTTCCTGAATGTACAGGGTGGCCGTCATGGCTTCAGGCAGTGTAAATGCGATGACTGTGCGCTCCCTAAATGGGTTGGGCTTGTTGGCATGCAGCAGCACTTCACCCGATCGGATGTTTTGAGGCAAAAAGACTAAATCAAGTGGCGCTTCTTCGCCGGTTGACGTAAAGGCTTTCGCACCTACCCCCGCCGAAACTAAACGCAGGTGCTCGCTCACTCCGCCGTCTGCTTTGGCTTTCAATACCAACTTCAGCCCATTCAATTGAGCTCCGGAAGCGATCACAGTAAATAACCCCGCCTTGACGCGGTGGTAAGCCACCTGCACATCACGCCCTTCTATGTGCAGTAATTCCAGCGCATCTTCATCCATTTCCAGCGCAAACTGGCAGGAACTGTAGTCACCATTTTCCGGCAAATCCAGCGACAGTTTCGTCGTTGCACCGATTTTTAAATTCACATCCTGTGCCAGAAACGCAATCCCCGGCAAAGCACTGCGCACAGCCAATTCGCCTTCCAGATTAGGATTGGCCGTAAAATTCAGGTCACCAATTTTAATGGCCCGAAAGTCGAGGTTGTGTTGGTCAGCAATGACCGAATCTAAAGCAATGGATTCCGGGAAATTAGCAGCCAGCGCATTGGCCGTATCGGCAAACACATAGTTGGCAGCCACAAACCGCCAGCTTGTATTGTTGGCAATCACCGTGTCCATCATCAGCAACAACCGCTTCAATGCTTCCATATCTGCTGTATCCACAACACCGGAAGCATCCATGTCGGCAGCAATGTATTCATAAGGGGAAACAAAAGGCGATGTCCCCGCTAAGTGCATGTTCAGTTTCACCAAATCAAAAGTAGTCAACCCGTTCAGGTCATCGCCATCTTTCTCCGGCGTCAGGGTATAATCCAGTGCCGGTGGCAGGTCGCTGAACGCATACCTTCCATCCACTCCGGTGAAAATAGTATCGCTGGCACCGCCGCTCAGCAGAAGCGCCACGTTGGCAACGGTGCTGTCGTTCAGCGTAAGTACCTGACCATCTAAATCCACAGGTGTCAATGGCGGAGGCGGAGGTTGCGGGCAAGGCGCAGCAATAGCGTCCAAAAGTCTAATGTAAGTCACGCAATGCGCATAATTAGGCCCTCCAACGCTGCCATTTGGCTGCACCGCATAGGGGTTATTTGCACTATCCCAGGCGTAGATAGCAACCGCTACCGAGTCGCCGTCGGCGCAGGTCAGCACGATCCCCGTCTGGTTAATGTTTGCAGACTCACCTACCCTGCTGATGGAGTATCGCACCGGCCCCGTGCAGTCGCCCGACGGACTCACAATAAAGTCCGTTGCCCAGATCGCCAGTGCTGCCACATCTATATCCCCGTCGCCATCTGCATCGGTATTGGGTTCCATTTGCATCAGCCGCGTAGAAAGCCCGTTGATGCACACCGGCGTCGGCGCTTTGCAATCCACGACCGTAAATGGAATCAATTTTGAATTTGTATTTCCACACCCATCGGTTACGTGCACCTCAAAACTGTGACTGCCGAGCGGGTACGACTTGCGCAGTATATAATTCGGATACGTACCCAGAAGCACCTGCGCGGCAATGTTGTTGGCCGGTGTCAGGGGCACCGGTTGGTTGAAAGGGAAATAAAACACCTTTACCGTCACTTCATTGCTGCACTCTTCCGTCACTGTAAAAGGAATTTCCACCAAACCCGGACAGCCATTGGCGATATTGCTGCTCAGGCTGCAAAACGGTGCAGGTGGCTGAAAACTAATCACCGGTTTCACATCATCCGCTACTTTGATGTGCTGGGTGTATTGCCAGAAACCGCGGCGGGTGTATTCCGGATAACCAGTCGTCAGCAAAATTGAACGCCAGTATCCCGGAACGCCACTGTGGCCACACGAAGGCTGCAATTGCCCGGCAGCAGGGTTGTTATCGGTATGGCTGTTCGTCCGGTCAATGTAAGCCACATTGGTGGGCCTCCTCAACACCCACACGGCTTCATCGCCGGGCGCACCGTCACAATCCTCGTCCCGGCCCACTACAATTGGTTGCGAAAAACCATCGTATTCGCACCAGTTCAGCACCCGGTATGTCCGGAAAATCTTATAGCAGGCTGTTCCGGAAATCGCGAAATTGACGTCTGATACGCTTACCGCCAACAAGTCGCAACCTATTTCGTTCAGCAAAATATCTTCGGGTTCAGGTTCGCTGCAATACGCAATTTCATCCTCCGGAAACCGAATTTCATAATTGTGGTGTGCTGCAATGGTCACCACCTGTTCGCAAAGGTAGGTCGAAGTTTCCCCCCAGCCAGCGCCGGGATTGTAGGCCTCAAACCGACGGGTAATCGTGCCGATTTCACAGGTATTCAGGTTGACAACCGGCGTCAGTTCCGTGTAGTAATACCCAGGACACCACGGGTTCGACATGGCGGTTCCGAACAACTGCCTCAACTGAGGAATGTTGTAAGGATTAAAATTGTACGGTAAATCAGCACAGGCCACCGTCACATTATGCGGTATGCCACAGCAGGGATTGAATGCTTCGCTGTCGCAGTTTTCAGCCCGAAGGCTACTGGCCAATGGCAGCATCACCAAAAGCGCGAGCAAAATCCAATTTTGGGAAAATGGTTGTAGGTACTTCTCGAAGATCATAGGAGACAATTTTACCCGCGTGTACGTAATAAATTCTCAAAAGTTTCAATTTATACGCCCGAAAAAAAAAGTCAGCCAAATAATTTATACCGAACTGATTATCAATTATTAAATACACCAAAAATACTTAACATTTGTCCAAACTTCATGCCTGTCTCTGTGGCGTGCCCCCCGCCTTTCGTTCTCTGTTCGGGCTTCTGGTTCCCGAACGGGGGTCGGGCTGTCCGCTATTATGGCCCCTGCTCTGCCACGGTGGTTTCGACTCCGCTCAACCACCGTGGCAGAGCAGGGGCCATACCGCTTCCATCCCTCACGCAGGGGGCACAAACAAAAAGAGCCAGGCAAAAGGCCCGGCTCCGAAACTACAAGTTT
>JABWAJ010000220.1 GCA_013361075.1 Saprospiraceae bacterium
ATCGCCAACGCGGGCAATGTTGTCAATCCGGTACCAGTTCATGCGGGCCCGGTTGGCGCCATAAGCTAAACTGCTGGCATTCGCTTCCGGGAACAGTGGGTTGTTGTTTTGGTCGTCATTTTGCGGTACGCTGGCCAAAAACCACTGGTTGGTAGGCTGACGCAGGTCGAAGCTGCTGGTACTGCCTTCAAAGTCGTCAATGTAGACGACACCGCTTTTGTCTTTTTTGCTTTCGTTGATGGCTTTGGAGTGGCCCGGCTGAAGGTAGGCTGCCTCTGCACTGAAATTGATGTTGGAGGTCGCTTTGGTGGAAAAGAACGGGAGTTTGTCCACCGCTTTGGTCAGCCAGGGCGCTTCTTTGCTCAGGTTGAGGTCGAAGCCATAAATGCGGTTGCGAATGGGGTCGTCCCCGATGTTTACTTTTTGGGTAAACGGTCGTTCAAACAACTGAAGGAACGTAGCGCCCACATTCAGGTTGTCGTTGATTTTGTAATCGGCCCGCACCCCGATCATCGCTTTGGTCTGGAAGCCGAAAACAGTATTGTCTTCAAAGGATACATTCACCGGAACCCCCGAAGCAATGATGGCATCGTTGAGGATTTTTACCCGGCCTGTCCCGTAATCTACTTCATAGTCGCGGCCTTCCTGAAGCAACTGACCACCGGCTGTTACCCTCACCGACCCCGGAGGGATGTTGAAGGCACCGAGTGAAATTTCAGAAGAGGCACTCGATTTGAAACTGCCCCGGATGGCGTAGCGGTTTTTCTCCGGAAATTCCTGCGCCTGGAAAAGCGTCAGGTCATACAATTCCTGATAAACAAAGGAGTCCCGGAAATTGGCATCCGTGATTTGGTTGCCCAATCCCGTACCAAATGGCTCCAGTACCGGGAACATGATGCGGCCATTCGTGGGGTTGATGGTAACGCCGGGCACAAAGTCAAAAACGCCGTCTGGTTGCGGGTCGCCCTGCGTGTTCAGGTTATCGAGGTTGAACACACGGATCAGGGGCTTGCCTTCCAAGTTACTCTTGGGCAAAAAGCGCTTGAATCCTTTACCCGGATCTTCATAAAAGATGTCCAGTTTAAAATCCTCCCGGTTCACCTGAAAAGCGCCGATGGAGTATACGTTTTTCATCATCAGGTCCCAGGTAGGCACGTCGGTGCGCTGCGTGGTACTTTTCAGCATTTTCACGTACAGAACCTGTGGTGTCAGATCGGAGGTATCCGGACCTACGGCATCGGTATTGACGGAAAGTTCACCTACCTTATAAATGTTGCCGTTGTATTTGTACTGGTACGCCACCGCCAATACCTGATCGGGTTGCACGTTGATGTTGACAGAGATATAGCCCAGATCGGGGTGAACCGTGTATTCCCGTTCATCCAATTTTCGGGCGCTCACTTTTTCAAAATCTTTGGATTGCGACAAGCCAAATTCCTGTGATTGCAGGATGGAAACGCTACGGTCAATGCTGCGCAAATCCGGGCGGTCCAGCAAACGCTGGTACAGGCTGTTGGCGTTGTTGTCGGGCAAAGGGCGACCATTGCCGATTTCGCGGTACGGGGGAGTAGGGAACGGCGGAATGGCCGAGGGGTTCACCAAGCGCTCCGGCTCGCCAAGGTCGGCAAAAGCAACGATATCGCGCACATCTTCCACCACGTTCCGGTCGTTGGTAATCCAGACCTCAATGTTTTCCAGGTGAAATAAGGTGTTGATCTGCGGCAGGTTTCTCAGGTTGCGTTCAAACCCGTCGCGGTTGTAATGCGAAAGGAAGAAGTGGCGGTTTTCGTCGTATTCGTCGGCTTTTACTTCAAATTCCTGCACCTGGCTGCCGCCTTTGAGTTGGATATTTTCGTTTTGAGAATTCTGCTGGGAAGCAATAGCCGTCAGGCGAAGGTGGCCAAACTGTAATTCGGTTTTCAATCCAAACAAACTCTGGGCGCCCTGGATGAGCGAACCGCGCAAAGGCAGACTCACGTTACCCGCTTCAATTTTTTTGATGATGTCGTCTTCGCTGAAGAGATCGCTGTTGTAGTCGAGCTTGATCTGGTTGTCAAAGTTGAAGGTTGCGTTGTTGTTGTAATTGGTGGTCAGGGTCAGTTTTTCACCAATTTTCCCCGTCACGTTCATTTGGATGTTCATATCGAAGTCGAAACCACCGGTACGCCGCTGCCGCTCTGTAAGGATGGGGTTGTCCAAACGCTGGAAGTCCACCCCGAAAGTCAGGTCAATGCCCCCCTGTGGGCGGATGTCTACCGTTGAGCCGCCAAAAAGACGGTCCAGCATGCTGCTTTTTACGTCAAACTTGGCTAACGGATCAAGGGCAGTAGCCCCTTCGCCGGTATTGATCCCTGCCAGTTGGTTGAAATATTCGCGCTCTTCCTTTTTTCGCTGCCAGGCCAGGTATTCCTCAAAGGTCATGTACGTAGGTGGCCGGAAATAATCATCGCCAATTTTTTCCTGGATGATGTACTGGCCCGTTTCCGGGTCATAATCAACCGTTTGTTCCACGACACTGGGGTCCTTGAGGTCGAATGGGTTGGTGTTCGGGTTGGTGATAAAGTCGTTGTAGCGCTCTTCCACCGGCGGCAATGTATCACTGGTTGCCGTGCCTGCCTGTTGCAGACTGCCCTGAAATGCTACAGCGGGGAATGTATTCGCTTCTGCGAACATCCAGATGGCCAAGCCTGTTAACAGGGAAATAGGTAAAGCAATTCTCGTCATAGCTAAAAAAACGTAGGATTCTACCAAAACCACCGGATAGCGTGCCATCCGGCAGATAATTTATTGCTTAATCATAGGAAGGAGACTCAAAAACTACAAGCGGTAACTGCAAATGCGGTGACCTCGCCCGTCTCTAACGATTGATCGCCCTCTATTTTGTAATGGCTGAAAATTTTAACAGGTGTTGCAGCGCCTCCGTCCTTAATTAATGTCGTCTGTTGAAACGACTTGTTTTTTTTTTAAAAGATGCCTCTGGATGTTGTTGGTTACTGGGGAATTGGTTATTGGTTATTGGGAATTGGTGTGTTGGCGGTTCGAAGGAAATATGAATCATCAATCATCCACCTAATCACTAATAACCAGTAACCAATAGCCAGTAACCTCCTCAAGACATCTGCTTTAGTGCCAGTTTTATCAGCTCTTCCACCGTACTCACCCCCGGATGGTCTCTCAAAATCTGGTTCAGGGTTTTCTGTACCGCAATCCGGTTGAATCCCAGCGCAGACAGTGCTGATAACGCTTCCTCCCTCATCGTATTGTCTTGCGGAGTAAGTAGTGTGGTAGTAGTTTCGCCGCCGTCCTTCATCATCTTGTCTTTCAGATCCAGAATAATTCGTTTTGCGGTCTTCGGGCCAATGCCTTTCACCTTTTGAAACAGGGCTACATTTTCACCAATAATGGCCGAGCGCAAGTCATCTGTTGTGAGAGAAGACAATACGATTTGGGCCGTGGTTGGTCCAACCCCTGAAACAGAGATCAGGTGCAGGAACATCGCCCTTTCGGCATCGTCGGCAAAACCATACAACGTGTGGCTGTCTTCGCGTACGAGTAAATGCGTCAGGATCTTGATGTTTTCCTGTTTTTCGATCCGGGCATAGGTATTCAGGCTGATGTTGATGTGATAACCAATTCCACCTGTTTCCACCAAAATAAAGGTGGGGTTCTTAAAGGTTATCGTGCCTTTGATGTATGCAATCATGCCTTTTTAAATTGAGCCGCGAAGGTACAAATTTCCGGAAAGGAATTACAGATAGGACACAAAGGTTTGTGATTCAGGGATAAACTTTGGAGTCGTTCAACATAACTCAATCCATCGTAATGGCCATCGTGGCCATACTCAACTGCACACCCGGCACATCCAGCAGGCGGAGGCCACAGGCTTCCAGGGTGGCACCGGTGGTCAGCACGTCGTCTACCAGCAATATGTGTTTGCCCCGGAGCGCGCCGGCATCGCCGATCACAAAAGCCCGGGCGATGTTGTCCAAGCGTTCTTCCCGCGATTTTTGCGTCTGGCTTTCTGCGTACGTGCTGCGCTGAAGTGCCCGGTTCAGCAACGGTTTTCCGAGGGTTTCTGACAAACCCTGTGCAAAAAGGGCACTTTGGTTATACCCTCGTGACCATTCTTTTTTGGGGTGCAACGGCACCGGCACGATGGCATCTACCTGCCTGAACAGCTGGCTTTCCCGCAATTGAGCCCCGTACAGCTTGCCCATTTGAACCCCGATTTCCTGCTTGTTTTTGTATTTCAACTGGTGAATGAGTTGCTGGGTGCGGCTGCCTTTGGTGAAAAAAAACTGCGCTGCTCCGGCTTGCAACGACAACCTGCCCCAAAAGCGCTCTGTGAACGGATTTTCTTTGTGCAAATGAAAATTGGTTTTCGGCAGCTTGTACAGGCAGGAAACGCAAACAACATGGCCGTGTGGCGGAGTGTTTCGCCCGCATGCCGCACAGATGTGGGGGTAGAAAAGGGAGAGGAGGTCTTTCCAGATGGAGCTTCGATTTTTTATTTCATTCCAACTTAGGGGCATAGCGCTGAGTAGTTAGTTGATGAGTGGTGTAACAAATATATTGCATTTCTTTAAAAAGGAAGTAGATATACGGGTAATATTAGATCATGCCTTTGTGCGGACGGATTCTATAAACTACAATAAATCAGCCCTAGATCGAGAAAATGGCCTAAATTTGTAATTAATTTTCAGCAATGGCCAGAGATAAATTTCACGAAATTGTACGGATAGCTTTGGAGAAAGATGGCTGGACGATCACTCACGATCCCTACCCGCTACAACTGACACGTAGGAAACTGGGCATTGACCTCGGAGCGGAAAAATTGATCGCTGCTGTCCGGGAATCGGAAAAAATTGCTGTTGAGATCAAGAGTTTTCGCAATGATTCGTTCATGTATGATATGCATGAAGCATTAGGGCAGTATTTGGTCTACCAGCCGTTTTTACAACGTAAAGAAGCTGGACGGATGCTTTTTCTTGCTGTTCCTCAACCTGTTTATGACGAGTATTTTATGGATGAAGACATAGAGTTCCTTTGTGAACAATATCATCTTAAAATCGTTGTTTTTAATCCACAAACTGAACTCATCGTATTATGGAAAAAATAAAGCAATACCAGCAAATCATAGCCTCCACCTTGAAGGAGTATGCTACTTCCAACGTTCCTGGCATGGAAGACGAGGTGCTGCTTGATTTTGAAAACAATCATTTTCAATTGGTTACCGTGGGCTGGAATGATGGCAAATACCTTTTCCTGCCGCTGTTTCATTTGGATATCAAACCCGACGGCAAGATATGGCTTATGGTGAACAACACTGATGTTCGGATAGCGGAAGTACTGGTAACCAAAGGCGTACCCCGCATGGATATTGTACTTGGTTTTCAGCCACAGGCTATTAGAGAGTACTCGGATTATGCAGCGGCTTGAATGGAATGATAGTTAGTTTATTCTATTGTTTCCCAATAATTTACAGCATTTATAATGCTATCGTAGTATGGTTTTTGGTTGGTTGTACGCTGATAGGGATGATATGCATCTACAACTATTCTTTCATTTGATTGACAAATGTTGATAGGGGATGGGCTTTGTTTCATGCCATAAATAGTTAAGTACAAAAAACTTTTTCTGGATGCTTTCCAATCATCAACTCACCTCTATCAACACCTCCAAAATCTGCTGCGCCGCCACCGGAATTTTCGTGCCCGGCCCAAAAATCCCGGCTACGCCATGCTCGTACAGGAATTCATAATCCTGGGGCGGCACCACCCCACCCACAATGACCAGAATGTCCGCACGGCCCAATTTCTCCAATTCTTCAATCGTTTGCGGCACCAAAGTTTTATGGCCCGCAGCTAAAGACGAAATGCCGAGAATGTGTACGTCGTTTTCTGCAGCCTGGCGCGCCGCCTCTGCAGGTGTTTGAAACAAAGGTCCGATGTCCACATCAAAGCCGAGGTCGGCAAAGCTGGTGGCGATGATTTTAGCGCCGCGGTCGTGTCCGTCCTGACCCAGTTTGGCCACCATGATGCGCGGGCGACGGCCATCCATTTCTGCAAAGCGGTCGGCCAAAGCCCGTGCCCGCTTAAAATCTTCATCGTCGGCCGCTTCGCCGGCATAAACACCCGAAACGGATTTGGTGGTGGCGACGTAGCGCCCGAATTTTCTTTCCATGGCGTAGGATATTTCCCCGAGTGTGGCGCGCTGCCGGGCAGCCTCAATCGCAAATTCCAGTAGGTTGCCTTCGCCGGAAACGGCACACTGGTACAGGGCTTCGAGCGATGCCTGCACCGCCGCTTCGTTGCGGCTGGCTTTCACCCGTTGCAGGCCTTGCAACTGCGATTCCCGGACGGCAGTATTGTCTACTTCCAGCAATTCGAAAGATTCATCTTCTTCTGTTCGGAACACATTGACCCCGACTATAAAATCCTTGCCACTGTCAATGCGGGCTTGCTTTCGGGCAGCAGCTTCTTCGATGCGCAATTTGGGCAACCCCTCTTCGATGGCTTTGGTCATCCCGCCCAGTGCTTCCACTTCTTCGATCAGTTCCCAGGCGCGGCGGGCCAATTCTGCCGTCAGCTGCTCGACGTAATAAGAACCGGCCCAGGGGTCCACTGCATGGCAAATGTCCGTTTCCTGTTGCAGGTACAATTGGGTATCCCGGGCAATTTTTGCCGAAAAATCAGTGGGCAAAGCCAGAGCCTCGTCCAGGGCATTGGTGTGTAAGGACTGAGTTCCGCCCAGCGCCGCAGCCAGTGCTTCCACGCAGGTACGCGCCACGTTGTTGTAAGGGTCCTGCTCGGTGAGGCTCCAGCCGGAGGTCTGGCAATGGGCGCGCAGAGCCATAGACTTGGGGTTCGTTGGGTTGAATTGTTGCACCATTTTTGCCCAAAGCATCCTGCCTGCGCGCATTTTGGCGATTTCCATAAAATGGTTCATGCCAATGCCCCAGAAGAAAGACAGGCGCGGCGCAAAATCGTCTATATTCAGTCCGGCTTTCAGCCCGGTGCGGAGGTATTCCAACCCGTCAGCTAAGGTGTAGGCCAGTTCAATATCGGCTGTACCCCCGGCCTCCTGGATGTGGTAGCCGCTGATGCTGATGGGGTTGAAGCGCGGCATGTTTTTGGACGCATAGGCAAATATGTCGGCAATGATGCGCATGGACGCCTCCGGAGGGTAGATGTACGTATTGCGCACCATGAATTCTTTCAGGATGTCGTTTTGGATGGTGCCGTTGAGTTGCGCCGGGCTCACCCCCTGCTCTTCCGCTGCCACAATGTAAAAAGCCATGATGGGAATGACCGCGCCGTTCATGGTCATGGAGACGGACATTTTGTCCAGGGGAATTTCGTCGAACAGGGTTTTCATGTCCTCTACCGTGTCAATGGCGACCCCTGCTTTGCCCACATCGCCGGTCACGCGCTCGTGGTCGGAATCGTAACCCCGGTGGGTAGCAAGGTCAAAAGCCACAGAAAGCCCCATTTGCCCCTGTGCTAAATTCCGGCGGTAAAAAGCATTGCTTTCCTGTGCTGTGGAAAACCCGGCGTATTGCCGGATCGTCCAGGCTTGCAGCGCATACATCGAACTGTAAGGGCCGCGCAAAAACGGCGCAATGCCCGCTGCATAGCGCAGGTGAGCATGGTTTTTGGCAACCGGAACCGTGGGCACGTCAATTTTTTCCGGTGTTTGCCAATAATGCCTTTCGCCGGATACCGTGCTCAGACTAATCCTGTTTTTGGAAAAATTGAGTTTGCTGAAATCCGGACGCTGCATGGTTGATGGAATAAAGTTAACGGTTACGCGCATGTGCTATACCGCGTACTGCCAGGTTTTGTGCACGGAAAATGAGGGAGTACGTTTGGAGTACGTTTACTAAACTTTGAAAGTTTAGTAAACGTTGCCAACGCTAATGCACAAAACCTGACAGCACGAAGTATAAATTCGGCTTAAGGTACAGCTATTCCTGATTTTTTGGGTGGAAAATGTGGGGGTTTTCGATAGGTTTATTGCAATCAGACCATTAAGCTATTTCAGAACAGAAGAGATTGAAATGATCCGTTTCATTGCTTATAGTTTTATGGTATGAACCTCCTATATCAGGTGCACTGCGGAAATACCTCTGACATAACCCTGTGAGTACCATATCCACCTCAAAAATTCTTGTCTGAAAGCTGACTTTTATTTTTTTTTGGCTTGAAGGGCTCCTCGTTTTGTGTTTATTTTGTAATCCGGGAAAATTCCATTCTAAAAAATTTCAAAAATTATGAAAAAGCTCAACTTAGCTGCATTCGAAGCTACTGTACTGAATGAAGTGCAACTGTCTGAAATCAAAGGTGGATTAAGCACCATTCAGGTGGGGCGCCGCCAGGTAAAATTCTCCAAGTGGGGAGAGATTGACATCCGTTTCAGCTCCAATGGCTTGGCTACGTCAAACATTGCTTCCGGAGAAGAAGAGGAGGGCTAAGAGCTTGTTCGGGAATTCATCAATCGGCTACATCTGGCAAATTTTATTTGACTACGTCGAATGCAAGCATTTTATACTTCGTTAGATTTTTTCACCATAGCTACCTGCTAT
>JABWAJ010000221.1 GCA_013361075.1 Saprospiraceae bacterium
GGAAACTGACTTATCGAAATTATGAAGACAGCAATGGTGTTAAGAGGTCAATACCGGAGATTGTCGTAAGTGCCTTTGCACTATTGAGCTGAACACACCACAAAGAAGGGGCGGTTGTATCCTTACATTAAGGAAGGTACCGTCCCTCACTTCATCCTGGCCGATGCTCCGGGGGCATGATCCAGAGAGCCGATTTAAAGTGTGTCCATTCGACGCTGCCCAGATCCACATCGGGATCAATAAAGGATTGATAAGGGTTGTCATTCAGCCTGGTTTGAATATGGGCGTAAACAGCAACGCGTTTTCCCTTTTGCTGGTACAACTGCCGGAGGTAACGGGCAAATTGCCAGATCATATCCGGATGAGCGTAAAGCTTACGGTTTTGCCGCTTGCTCAAATATCTGGAAGGACGTATGGTTTCCTCTTCACCGGTATCCAGGTTTTTAACTGTAAAATGGCCATAGCCCTGTTTGGACCTCAACATCATCCGCCACGAGTAGCGGTGGCCTTCTTCGGTCCACGCGACATTTCCTTTGAAAAGATGTTGTCGGAGCGGGATTAGCAGGTGAACACTTACAACAAGTACGAGGAAGCCGGAAATGGATTTCCGGTACCCCGGTTCAAATTGCCAGTACTCCATATTGCGGTTCTCCGCAATCCATGAAAAGGACGATTCCTGTACCCTGGCCAGCAATTTTCGAGCCCAGACAAAAGGAAAGTCGGGAGAAAAGAATAAAGCAGTCAGGCAAATGGACAGAGCTGGAAAAATGCCAATTTGAAAAACAAGCGTATTCAACAGGTGAAACCCAATTGCAAGAATAAAAACAAAAAGGCGGGTCTTTCGGAAAAAAAGCCCAAAGGGTGCCATCAAATCAAAAAGCAGGCCTCCATAAGCCATAAAATAAGCTGTACCTGGCCATGCCAGCGCCGGACCAATCAATGGGAAACTACTTTTTTGTTGCAGCCAGGCCTTCAGGGGTACTGCACGGAGCCAGTCTCCATTAAGCTTGGCAAGGCCGCCATAAAAATAAACAACGGCCATCAAAAAAGGTAAAATCCAGATACACCAGGCGGGTGTTACAGCGGAGCGCAAATCAGGGTTTCGATGTGCATCAAATGACCAGCAGCGGTGTGCCGGCAATACGATCATCAGAAAACTGATCCAGCAAAATAAGTAGCCGTGATTGAGGTAGTGTGCTTTTTCCAGCAAAAAAAGCCAGGTAAACCCCACCGCAAAAAACAGGGCATTCAGTACATAGCGCCAGCCAATGATAATTCCAATGGCATTGAGCAACAAAATAATAAAAAAGGCGGACATCCATGGCTCGGGAAGGGGCTGAACCCATTCAAAACCGATGTAGGAAAACCGAAAATTCTCAGGTTGATACGCACGCTCCTGCACGTGATAATACAGCCAGGTTCCCAGTACATCAGCAAAGGCAAGTATTCCAAATGCAATGCGAAAAAAAACCAGTGAAGCAATGCTAAGAGGTTGAAACAGTTGGGTCATCATCATTACCGGTGTTTCATCCCGATCAGCCCGGAATTAAACCAATTTTTCAACAGATCACGCTGGTAATCAGTCAATTTAGCTGCCCTATGCCCCCAAGTGTAGGAAGGTAAGGGCATGTGTCCTTCTTCCACTTCTTCTGCACATTCATGCAGGAACTCTAATTGGTCACTGCCGGTATAAGTGCCCCAGATTGAAAAGTTCAGGTGCTCCCTGCCTTCTTCTATATGGTGTGCGATCCACCAGGAAACAGGAGCAACATTGGCGTACCAGGGGTATTCAGTTTGGTAAGAATGACAATCATAACAGGCTACTTTGAGTAAAGAAGCCACTTCACCGGGAGGGCTTGCCATTCGCATCAGGTCATTCGACAGGTCTTTGGCAGGCACAGTTTTATCAATCTGAAAAAGCTGCATCCCGGCAAACAGAACCAAAAAGCCAAGGCTAAATCTTTTAACCGTTATTCTCATATTTTTTTGGTTTCAAATATAGCGGCTTTACTCCCACGAAAAAATTTTCACCTCTACCCTTCTGTTTTTTGATTTATCGTCCGAATTCTGCACCTCTCCTTTCCCTTCCATATAAATCCGGTCAACAATAAACCCATTTGAAGTGAGGAGTAATGCAATATTTTTCGCCCGCTCTTCAGAAAGCCGAAGGTTGTACACATCTGCACCAATATCGTCTGCAAAGCCCACAATTTCTGCTTTTTGGATGGTTTTGCCCCGAAGAGGAGACAAAAACTTATCCATTTTCAACATTTCATCCGCTTCAATAGCCGATTTATTGAATTCAAAATAAACAATATGCTGGTGTTCTTTAAGTACTTTTCCCTTGGAAGTTAATTCAGGGTCTTCTTTAACCACAGTAGTCGGGGGTGGAGGGGGTGCAGAAGTGGGTTGGAGCAGTACCTCAATGGTGTAAAAATTTCGGTTGTCCCACTCCGGGATCAGAAACTGTTTGTGATAAGTTTTGTAATACTTTTTTCCAACCCGGATGTCCAGCGTTTCAAGAGCATCAACGCACAGAAAAAAGCGGCCATCTTTTGCTGTTGTAATGGGTGTTCTTCCGGCAATCTCCACTGTTGCCTGCATCGTTAAATCTAAAACTGAGTCTTTTACAAATCCTTCCACAAAAGTGATTGGATCACTATACAGCTGTTCGGAAAGTTTGAAAGCATAGATATCCATGCCGCCTTTTCCTCCTGGCCTGTTAGAAGCAAAAAAACCGTTAATCCCGTCGGCAGACAGGAAAAATCCCAATTCCCGGAAAGGGGAATTAACCGGCGGGCCAATGTTAATCGGAGGGCTCCAGTTGCCGGAGCGCTCGTCTATCCAACTCATAAAAATGTCCTGTTCGCCCAACCCCAAGTGACCGGTTGAGGAAAAGTAGAGTGTTTTACCATCATTGGTGATGAAGGGGGCTTCTTCATCCATTTCGGTATTGATCTGAGGACCAAGGTTGATGGCTTCGCCCCATTTGCCGTCGGCTAATTTCAGGCAATACCACAGGTCAGTCCCGCCAAGCCCCCCCGGTCGGTTGCTGGCAAAAAACAATTTGGTGCCATCGCAACTGATGGCTGCCTGAGATTCCCATCGTTCAGAATTCGTTTTCCCCTGAAGCGATTGCAGGTTCGACATCTCCACACCATCAACGGAAGCTTCCCAGATATCGCATGGTCCCTGGCCTCCTTCCCGGTTACAAGCCGTGAAATACATACGCCGGCCATCGCGAACGAAGGTGCACATGCCTTCATTGCGGGGCGTATTAAACCCGCCGACAGGCTTGCCCGTAATCCATTGGTTATTTTCTATGCGGCTGAAAAACAAGTTCTCGTCGCTGCGTTCATTTTTTCTGCGGGTAAAATAGATTAGGTTCTGGTCGTTGGTGACAAAAGGAAAATATTCGTCAGCTGTTGTATTGATGGCACTGCCCAGGCTGTTGATGTCTGTCAGGTTGACGAATTTCAGGGAGTCCAGCGACACTTCGCAAGCCCGAATATTGGGCATTAGTTTTTTATCCAGATCAGGTTCCAAAGCCGCCTCGTTTTCTCCGTTCAAACCAAAAACTTCAAAAGCATCGGAGCGGAGGCGTTCGTATTCCCGAAAATAGCCGAGTGCTTTTCGGTAATTGCCCGTTTTGTAGTGCAATTCAGCGGTTTGGTAGTAAAGTACCCGCGAAAAAGCAGGATTGACCCGCAAAATGTCTTCGTAATACCGGATGGCTTTGTCGTATTCGTTCAACTGTTCATGACAAAGTCCGGCAGCCCGGCGGGCTATGGCCAATTCAGGTTGCAAAGCGATGGCTTCCTCAAAAAACTGTAGTGCACGCTTGTATTTTTTTTCCAGCAGTGCAAGCTCGCCCTCCCGGTAGGCTTTTACGGCATCGCCTGATTGCTGCGCCCGGGCACCTTTGGGAAACATGAAAAGAAGAAAATAAAAACAAAACAGGGAAACCCTGATAAGGGATGAAGTTGGAAATCGGTTCATGGTATTTGGTTGTAGATAGTAGTTGCAAGATATAAAATTATCCATTACAGCCTATATTATGTTACCGCCAAAAATGAGGATCATTTCAGGAACGGCCAATTTGAATCGGTTAAAGGGCTTTTTCTCAAATCAGAGATCCGAAACAGGAAAACAAAAAGATTACCCTTACCTTTCGTATCAAAATTACCAGGTGCCTATGCAAACCTTTACCAGTACCCTTTCCAGGGAGCATTTTCCGGTTTGGGAAAAAGTAAAAGGCAACTGTATTGGGTTATCAATGTTGAAATTCATACAAGGCGATTGTGTTGCTTCGCATTCCTGAACCAGGCTGATCATGAAAAAACTGTACCGGCAAGACACCCTTAACCTGCTGCGCAAGCTTCGGCTCCGGCGTGTCTGGAATATGACCTTGGTTTGGGTATCCTACCAGCTCACCCGCCTGACCAAACGGCCGATTCAGTGGGGTTTGCCTTTCACCTTATCGGTAGAACCCACCACGGCATGCAACCTCCGTTGCCCGGAATGTCCCAGCGGCCTGCGCAATTTTACACGCCCGACCGGCAATCTGAAAGCTGATTTTTTTAAAAAAGTAATAGACGAAACTCATCGGGATTTGATGTTTCTGATTTTTTATTTCCAGGGCGAGCCTTACATCAATCCTGATTTTCTGGATATGGCAGCGTATGCTTCCCGCAAAGGCATTTATACCATTACTTCCACAAACGGCCATTTTCTAAACGATACAAATGCCCGCCGTACGGTAGAATCCGGCCTGAACCGGTTGATCATTTCAGTAGATGGTACAACACAGGAGGTGTATGAAAATTACCGGAAAGGGGGTAATCTGGAAACGGTGCTGCAAGGTGCGCGCAATGTGGTCAAATGGAAAAAGGCTTTAAAGTCGACCACCCCACACCTGATTTTTCAGTTCCTTGTGGTGCGTCCCAATGAACACCAGATTGCAGAAGTGCAGCAACTTGCCGCTGAAATTGGCATTGATGAGGTCAAATTTAAAACGGCACAGGTTTACGATTATGAACATGGAAATGACCTTATCCCCACCATCGGACGATATGCCCGATACCGGAAAAATGAAGATGGCACTTATTCTGTCAAAAACCAATTGCTCAACCACTGCTGGAAACTTTGGCATTCCTGTGTTATTACCTGGGATGGCACCGTTGTACCCTGTTGTTTTGACAAAGACGCCAGCCACCCGATGGGATCCCTGCGCGAAGCATCCCTGGATGGCATCTGGCGCAACGCAGCGTATACTCAATTTCGCAGGCAACTTCTGAAGGGGCGCAATCAGATCGACATTTGCACCAATTGTACAGAGGGGTGCAAAGTGTGGATTTGACACAAAGTAAAGCAAATAAAAGACAGTAAATTGCCGAATTTACAAAATCTTTGGTGCTCAACATGAATCTCACCACTCTTCGCAACAATAATTTGCCCACCTATAACAACAATCCTTCGTTTTGTTGTCCAGGGTCCCCTGCTTTGTTTTTTTGAAAATTTTCAGGTTTTTTTGTAAAAAAATCGCTTTTAGGTTGCGTCCTACAAAAAGAATCCTCATCTTTGTTATCCGGTCGCTAACCGAAAATGTACCAATTACTTAAATTAATTTTCTGAGCCACTCCCGTCAGGGAGCCTGCTAATGTGCGGCAACTGAAAGCACTGGGAAAGAGAAGGCTAATTACGCCATATCGCCGCACCAGAATAAAAAACATCGCGACCTTTATTTGCCTCAATTTTACATGAAACCGCAAGGTACGCCATTGGTCGATCAGCGCCAGGCAAAAAATCCGCGGCTTTCACGCAGTAAACAAAAAACAAGCCTGCGACGGGTATGTGCCTGTTGTTTGTGCTTTGGCAAGCTTTATCGGCTATATACATACATGTTTTTCAAATCAGGCGGGATATGATACACAAGACCATTATTTCAGGGTGTCTGGAGTTTGGCAATGCCAGAAACTTCGAATATGTGACCAAAACTTATGCTCAGCGTGCGGAAACCCATTATCGGATGGACGTGCTGTTCAAGTGTGAGGAAATTTTCGTTGAAGAAACGGCTACCCTTAATATCCCCCGCTACATCGGGCAATCCACATACAAAAGTTGGGACAACACCATCAAACTGCTGGAATACATTGCCCAGTTTGCCGTTGCAGGTGATCTTTCTGCCTGGATGACCGACAATGGTCAGGTGATCAAGCAGGCTACCATCGAACCTAAAAGCGAAAAGGTAGCCGTGCAATCTTACCTCGCCGGAAGAGAACTGGTGAAAGAAAAAGGCCGTGAAAATGAAGCCATTGCTGCCCTGAGCACTGCTATTGAAAAATACGAACGCCACGCATTGGCTTACGAACGACGTGGCTACCTCAACTACAAACTCAAAAACTACCCGGAAGCTCTGGAAGATTACACCAAGTGCATTGCCATCAATGCTTCCCGCCCTGAGCCATTCATCGGCCGTGCTGCGGTTTGCATCATGCAAAATAAAGACGGTGACGCACTGGTTGAGCTGGAAAGAGCCATCAAACAATCCATTCCTCTGCAACCTGTTCATTGGAATGCACGTCGCCTGAAAGCAGAATGCCACCTGCGCCGGGAAGAATACAAAGAAGCTGCGACTGAATTGAAGTTTTTTACCCAGCGAGCTTTTTCTGCCGACAACCCAAATTATGAAAAATTGCGCAAAGCCTGGTATAACTACGGAAGAGCGCTTCTGGCCCTTGGCGAATCGGTTGAAGCGCACCGCGCCTTCAGTCAGGCTATGGAAGCAGAACGTTTTGACGGCGATGTTGCCGATGCCGAACTGCTGCTCCAGCGCGGCCTGGCCCTGCGCCAAAGTGGCCAAAGCGGCTACCTGCGCGACTGGAAAGCTGCTGCCGACCAGGGACTGACCCGCGCTGCAGAGTTGCTGGAAGAAGTGCAATAGGTAAAAGAAAAGGAGCCTTAAGGGAATGCGGGCAATTTGTTTTGATTGCTATATCGTTTTTCCGGGGACTAACAGGATATTGAATCTGCTCAAAAACCGCCTGTCTCTTCTTGCGAAGAAACAGGCGGTTTTTTATGCCACCCAGCAACCACAAATGGAAACGTTCATGCCCTTTATTTCAACAAATCCACTGCTTTTTCAAATCTTTCGCCCCTATTTTCGTTTACCTCGTGTTCTAAAAATCCTTTGGCATGAAGTTTTCTCAATTTTGGGTTTGTCTCCTGTTTTTACTGACGGCTACTGCTGCCGCTGCACAAACCTTTACCACTGAAAAAACGACGTCCTCCAGAGCGCTGAAACACTATGAAAAAGCCTATGCGCTAAGCCGGGCTTCTCAATTACCGGAAGCGCTTGAATCGGTAAAAAAAAGCTTAGCCGCCGATTCAACTTTCATAGATGCCGGGCTGTTACAGGCGGCCATTTTTTTTGATCTGGGTCGTTATTCCGATGCCGTTATCGCTTATGAAAAAGCACTGGCCCTGAACGCTGTCTATGAGCCCAATGCCTGGTACCAGCTGGCGATGACCACCCTGAAACTGGAGAATTACAGTGCTGCAGCCGGTCATTTTGAGCGCTACCTGAAATTGGAAACCAAACCTTCCCCAACCCGAAATCGTGCTGAAAAATACAGGATGAATGCCCTCTTTGCGGCTGAAGCAATCAAACATCCCGTCCCATACCAGCCAACACCGCTGCCGGGTGACGTGAATACGCCCAACAACGAATCGCTGCCGGTTTTTACAGCTGATGGCAGCATGCTGGTTTATACGTTTATGAGTGGTGGTCGCGAAGACCTCTATGCCAGCCGTTTATTGGACAGCATCTGGCAGGCAGGCGAATCAATAGAAGCGGTCAATACCCCGCAGAACGAAGGCGCACAGGCCCTTTCCGCAGATGGAAAACTCCTGATCTTTACTGCCTGCAACCGTATGGGCGACATGGGCAGTTGCGACCTCCATTTTTCGGAGTGGCGCAACGGCACCTGGACGGCACCTGCTAACATGGGGAAGCCCATCAATACAGGTGCATGGGAGTCACAACCCTCGCTTTCTGCTGACGGGAAAACGCTCTATTTTGCCAGCGAACGAGCCGGAGGAAAAGGTGGTCGCGACCTTTGGGTCAGCAAGCGCCAAAGCTCCGGGCGATGGAGTGAGCCGGTTAATCTTGGCGATTCTCTCAATACCAAAGACAATGAGGCCTCTCCATTCATCCATCCGGACGGGCAAACCCTGTACTTTATGTCGGAAGGCCATCCAGGTATGGGAGGATACGACCTGTTTTTTTCCAGAAAAACTGCCGACGGTACCTGGTCGAAACCAAAAAATCTCGGGTACCCGATCAATACATCGGCCAATGAAGGTGCCCTGGTGGTGAGTTTAGACGGCCAAACCGCCTATTTTTCCGGCGATAAGACGGATGGCAAGGGAGGGGTTGATTTGTATCGTTTCCCTCTTTATGCTGCTGCACAGCCGCTACCGGTTACTTACGCAAAAGCAATGGTTTTTGATGAACAAACCAAAAAACCACTGCCCGGTGCACAGGTTGTGGTCACCGATTTGCAGCAGG
>JABWAJ010000222.1 GCA_013361075.1 Saprospiraceae bacterium
TGCCCTTTGCCCTTTGCCCTTTGCCCTTTGCCCTTTGCCCTTTGCCCTTTGCCCTTTGCCCTTTGCCCTTTGCCCTTTGCCCTTTGCCCTTTGCCCTTTTTCTCAATTTCGGCCGCAAAGTTCGCAAAGATTTTATATTCAAGTGGCATCCCGGGGAAATTTTCAAGGATTCTTCTGTCGGGCGTAGGGGGGAACAGGCAATTGATGCATCTCCTTTTTAAGAAATCACCCGAACACTTTTCAAACAGTTTAAAAACTCGACAACGATGAAGGCAATGACCTTACTGGCCGGAACCATGCTGTTCCTGGCACCGCTCCATGCACAGGATGTGCGCAAATTGCAACCTTTTGACGAAATTTGGGTAGCCGGCGACATTGACGTGTTGCTTCAAAAAGGCGAAGAAGAATCCGCAGTAGTAACAGCAAACGGCATCTCTGAAGACAAAGTATCGGTGTACGTCAAAAACGGCAAACTGAAGCTGCAACTGATTGACGGCTTTTTTTACAAAGATGTGGACGTTCGCGTTGTGGTTACGTACAAGAGCCTTCGGGGCGTGAACGGGACGGCCGGCGCTGAAATAGACAGCGATGCCGTGATCGAAGCAGACTTGTTTACCGTCAAGGCCGGAAGCGGGGCTCAGGTAAAGCTGGAAGTAAAAGTAAATTCCCTGAGTGCGATGGCTTCTGAAGGCGGCGAACTCGACCTTGCAGGAACCACCAACGCGCAGGATGCAACTGCGGCTACGGGAGGCAATTACCGGGCACTGGGTCTTCAGTGCGACCAAACCAAAGTGCGCGCCAATACCGGTGGAAAAGCCGATGTTGTGGCCTTGAAAAGCCTGGATGCTTCCGTCAATACCGGCGGTCAGGTAAACTACTCCGGCGATCCGGAGGTGCGCAATACGCGGAATTTGCTGGCGGGGGAGATCCGCAAGGTATAATAGACTTGTTGCGACAGGAATCATCGCGGGCCGGAAATGGCTCTTTTTTGGCCACTCATCGCCTTTTTTTCGTCGCAGAACAGGGCTATGCTCCTCAAAAAACGCTGTGATTGGCCACAAAATAGCTCATTTCCACCACCACGCTGCCCCGTCGCAACAAGTCTAATCATTTCACCTTTAAAAAAGCATTGGCTACTTCCAATCCCCGGACCTGCATCTCCACATAGGCTTGCAAATCTGCATAATCGCCTCTGGCATGTTTCAGGAATCCGGAAGCCTGGCCGTACACACTGGGCAAATTCAGCTTGTGCATCAGAAAGTAGCCATCCAGAAAGTGGTTGACGCCCCCGGATATGATGATCTGGGGGCACAGCCGCCGGTCGCCCAGCTCATCAGCCAGTTGGTTGACGAGGTGTACCATTTCCTCCGCTGTGTGCCCCACATGGGCCAACGGCTGATAAGCTTCCTTACTGAGCGGTTGGCTCCGGAGCAATTCCAGCATTGCAAAATTGGTGCCGCCGCTTGCCGCAAAATCCAGCGCCTGAATGGGCAATTGCAGCAGCGCTTTCAAACTTTCATATCCCATACCCTGGCCCACTTCCTTTACAATAACCGGAATGGCTCGCTTTTCGAGAAAATCCTGAATGGTATGCAAGGGGGCGCGGGCAAACCGGTCGCCTTCCGGTTGCAGCCATTCCTGGAGAGGGTTCACGTGGATGATGAGGCCGTCGGCGCTGAGTTTGCCGATTAGATCGTCCACCTTGCCGAGCGTATTTTTTTGCAGCAATTGTTCCACCTGCGCGATGCCAAGATTGGCATACAGGGGCAAATCGTCTCCAATTATAGTCCGCACGTTAAAATCATCGAGGCTGGAATCGTCGTACAACAACGAGCGGCACGAGCCTAAGCCCATGCCCATGCCAAATTCCCGGCAGGCTCTTGCCAGGTTATGGTTGATGATGCGCGCCCATTCTGTTCCGCCGGTCATGCTCGATACCCAAATCGGGGCACGCAGTGATTTTCCAAGAAAAGAACGCGGCGGCAGGCATCCCGGCTTCGGATGTGCAGTCAGCAGGGGTTCGTAACTAAATCGGCGGTCCATTTCCCCGGCCAATACCTGTGACTGGAATGCTAATTCTATATGGTCGCGCTTGCGGGAAGCAGCGTTAGGGTCATCTTGTTGTAATTTATCCATGTGGTTCATTTCAAAAGCCATGCAAAATTAACCCTTTTCTGTTCCGGGTTGCTGAAACCTGTTGATGAATGGTAAACGAAAAGTCTAAACCCGAAAAGCAGGGAATGGTTCACGGTTCATTTTAAGGCTTTTGAAAACAGGATATTTAGGGGATAGGCTACTTGGTTTTTTAAAACTTATTTTTAATAAAAAATTGATTTTCAGAAACAAATGAAATTTATTTTTTACAAAACAACTGTTTAGAAAGCTGACTTTACCCATAATTTAAATTTGGGGCCACGGGGCCTTGTCTTATCTTTGAAAACGCTAAACACTACTTTTTCACAACCACAAAAATCCACCCCAAAAAACCAGCTATTCCACGGAGGGAGCTTCCGGTTCTGTCATCCCAGAGACAAGGCAAACTTGAATGTCTTTGAAATCAAGGTTAATTTTCTTAACATTGTGCGCTTTTTTAGCGGTTTTGAGAAATTTTTTAAAATGCGATCGTATGGTACGTTCTTTACTACTATTCAGCTTTTTCTTGTTGTTCGTTGCGGGAGCGACGGCCCAAACCTCTCTATCGGGTAAAGCCACCGATAAGGAGACTAAGGAACCGTTGATTTCTGCAACCGTAGCACTATACAAGAATGGCGTGTTAATTACCGGTACGAACACCGACTTCGACGGTAATTACAATTTAAGTAATCTCGACCCTGGCACTTACGAAGTCGAGTTTAGTTACACAGGCTACCAGCCTCAGCGAGTTGTTGATGTAAAAGTGCTGGGCGGTAAGGCCAATAAAGTAGATGCCCAATTGGAAACCGGCGGCGGGGTCATCCTCGACGAAGTGGTTGTGGTGGACTATAAGGTTCCACTCATTCAGCAGGACAACACTACTTCCGGCCAAACCATCACCAGCGACCAGATCAAAAACTTGCCCACCCGAAACATCAACGCCCTGGCGGCTTTGACAGCGGGCCTTTCCTCGGCTGATGAAGGCAGCGCGGTAACCGTTCGCGGTTCGCGCCCGGATGCTACCAACTACTATGTGGATGGTATCCGTATTCAGGGCAACCTGATTCCGGAATCAGAAATTGACCAGCTACAGGTAATCACTGGTGGTGTGGAAGCACAGTACGGTGACGTGACCGGGGGGATTATTTCTATTACGACGAAAGGACCTGCCAGCAAATTTTCAGGTGGGGTCGAAGCAGAAACGTCGAGTTTTCTCGATGCATTCAACAACAACCTGATCGGGATCAACCTCAGCGGGCCGATCATCAAGAACAGCAAAGGCCGTTCGATTCTCGGTTTCCGGGTAGCAGCCCGTATGACTTACAACGAAGAAGACAACCCGGCTGCTGCTCCGATTTATCGGGTGAAAGAATCCAAACTCGCCGAGTTGGAAGCCAACCCTATCCTTTCTTTAGGAGCAGACAATTTTGTAGCTGCAGACTTCCTCAAGCAGGGAGATGTAGACGCTATGGATGCACGGATGTTCGAAGAGGTTCGGCGTTATGATTTCACTGGTAAGTTAGATGCCCGCATCAGCGAAGCGGTGGATGTAAGCTTCACCGGTGCTTATGTAACAACCAAAGACCGCTTTACGCCGGGAGGCTGGGCGCTGATGAACAACCACAACAACCCGTACGGTTACAACAACACTTATCGGGGTAACTTCCGCCTGCGTCACCGCCTGAGCGGCGCTTCCTCAACTTCGGCTGACGGACAGACGCGGCAAACTTCAGCTATTCAGAATGCCTCTTATACCCTTCAGGCAGGTTATGAAAAAACAACTTACGAAGATTACGACATCCGTCACGAAGACCGGTTGTTTGAATACGGGCATGTGGGCAAATTCGACATTCGCTGGGTACCAACTTTCGCTGCTGAATTCAATCAGGAAACGCAACAGGTAGAGTTGAACCACACCGATTATCGCCCGATTCTGAGAACGTACACGAATGGTACAGAAAACCCTGTACTCGCCAACTACAACAATGCCATGGGCATTGACTTTTCAGAAGCGTTGAACAGCATCGTTGGAGATTACCTCATCACAGGCACAGAACTGGATGATGCCATTCTCAACCGCGAATCATTTATTGCGCCCAATGGTGCAATTTCGAGTGTATTTACAGGCTCCTGGGGTTTCCACACCAATGTAGGTGCGGTGTTCAACCGGGTTCTCAAAACGGACAATGATATTTATTCGTTCAACGCCAATGCTTCGTTCGACCTTGTACCGGGTAGTTCTGAAAAAGGCCGCCACAGCATCCAGTTTGGTATCTGGTATGAAGAACGTGCCAACCGCTCGCACAGTGTAGCTCCCCGCGGTTTGTGGGATGCAGCACGCCTGCGCGTGAACGACCACATCAAAGGGATTGCAGCAGGTGCTGACAGCATTGGCGTCATTACAACGGTAGAGCTGGGCGATGCAGCATTGCTTGAGCAAACCATTTCTACCAATGCAGACGACCTTTTCTACAAGCGCATTCGCGAATCGCTCGGCGTTCCGCTGAATACTTATGTTAATGTGGACGGCCTCGACCCGAGCCAGTTGAGCTTAGACATGTTTTCTGCAAAAGAATTGAATGACCGGGGCCTTGTTTCGTATTTCGGATACGATTACCTCGGCAATCCTTTCGACGGAACATTCGATGACTTCTTCACGGCAACCGATGCAGAAGGCGTTCGTACCTTCCCTGTAGCGCCAAACCGGCCGATTTATACAGCGGGTTACATTCAGGACAAATTTACGTTCAAGGACATCATCTTCCGTCTTGGCTTGCGGGTTGACCGCTACGATGCCAATACCCGGGTGCTGAAAGATCCGTATTCGCTGTATGAAATGATGGGCGCAGGCCAGTACCACTCGAATTTTGGCGGCGAACGCCCGGGCAATATCGGCGATGACTATAAGGTGTATCTGAACGACGAGTCTGTCTCTTCAGGTGTTGCAGCTTATCGCGACGGCGACCAGTGGTATCTCCCTAACGGCGCACCGTCCAACAACCCGGCGTTGATTTTCCCCAGCGGTCTTGTATTCCCGAAATACCAGGATGAAAGAGCGCAATCTGTTTCCAATTATATTAAGGAGCGCGATTTCGATACCAACGTATCTTTCGAGGATTATGAAGTGCAGTTGAGCGTGATGCCGCGTTTGGCATTTTCTTTCCCGATTTCCAACGTGGCCAACTTCTTTGCACACTACGACATCCTCGTACAGCGCCCGCCAAGCAATACGATTGCAACCGCACGGGATTATTTCTATTTCGTGGATGATAGCAGCGTGAAGAACAACCCGAACCTGAAGCCGGAACGGACCATTGACTATGAAGTGGGCTTCCAGCAAAAACTTTCGGAATCTTCCGCCCTCAAAATCGCTGCTTACTACAAAGAACTTCGCGACATGATCCAGTCCCGCACCTTCTTCCCGGTTCCAATCGTGACTCAGTACACGACCTATGACAACCAGGATTTTGGTACAGTTAAGGGCTTCTCTTTTCAGTACGACCTGAGAAGAACCGGAAACATTTCGCTGCAAGCCAACTATACCCTGCAGTTTGCAGATGGTACAGGCTCGGATGCAAATTCTCAGCGCAACCTGAGCAGCCGCGGCAATATCCGTACGCTGTTCCCGCTTAATTTCGACGAGCGCCACCGCTTTGTAGCCAGCGTCGACTACCGCTATGATGGCGGTGTTCGCTATCGCGGACCAGAGCTGTTCGGCATTAAAATTCTCGAAAATGTGGGGATTAACCTCCAGGCAACTGCTGTAACCGGACGCCCTTATACGGCGCGGTTGATTCCGGAAGTATTGGGCGGTTCGGGTACCGTAGGTTCCATTAACGGTGCAAGAAAACCACTGAATTTCAATCTTAGTCTGCGTGTTGACAAAACCTTTGCTGTCGCAAAAGGTTTGGACATAAATGTTTATCTGCGTATTTCCAACGTCCTCAATCGCAAAAACGTGTTGAATGTTTATTCCTACACGGGATCTGCTGAAGACGACGGCTACCTGGCTTCTGACAGGGGGCTCGACCAACTGGAAACGATTGCCGGTTCACGCCGTGAAGTAGAAGCTTATCTGGCTTCTTACTCCTGGGTACTGTTGAATCCGGATAATTTCAGCTTGCCGAGACGATTGTTCCTCGGGGCCAGCTTTAATTTCTGATTTATCTGGGCCATGCGGCTCGTTCCCGGGTCGCATGGCTTTTCATAAATAGTTTTAAATCATGAATAGCATGCATACGATAAAAAAATGGCTGTTGGGGTTAGCCGGGCTTGCGCTTTTTGCAACGACCGCTCAGGCGCACGTCAACCCCAACCATAACAAACAGCCCCGCCCAAACAACAACAGTTCGGGCATTAACTTCAGGGAAAACTGCTCCGTTGCAGTTGCCCGTATAGACCAGGCCATCAACAACGTTCGGGCACGCCTTACTACCGGCGGTGACGTTTGGTGGGATGGGGATGCAGGGATTTACGTCGTGCCTAAAGTGCCTGCCGGAGTACCTCCGGTATCCTCTATTTTTGCAGGCGCTGTTTGGCTGGGAGGTGTTGACCCTGCCGGAAACCTGAAATTGGCTGCACAAACTTTCGGCCGGGGCAGTGGGGATTTTGACTTCTGGCCAGGCCCAATTGATCCGGTAAGCGGCCAGACGACCCAGGAAGTTTGCAGCAAGTGGGACAAGTTTTTCGTTGTAACCGGCGCAGAAATTGACCAGCACTTAGCGAACTACAACAAAGCCAAACTGGCTGGCATACCTTACGACCCGGCTCTGATTCCACGGGGCGTAAAAGGATGGCCGGCTTTGGGCAATCAGTTCTTTTTCGACGTTCACCTCTTCGAATTGCCCACGGCTTCTCAGGGATTGGCCGGCTATTGGGATGAAGACGGAGATGGAACGTATACTCCTGAGAACGGAGATTATCCTGTCATTGAAATTCGGGGTTGTACTGACAATCCGCAGTATCCGGATGAAATGACCTTCTGGATTTACAACGATGCAGGCAATACGCACGACGAATCGAATGGTGATAAAATTCAGATGGAAGTACAGGTACAGGCTTTTGCTTATGTATCCAGCGACCAGTTGAACGACATGACTTTTCAGCGCTACAAACTCATCAACCGCGCAGTTGAAAGTATTGACAGTACTTTTTTCGCCATGTGGGTTGACCCCGACCTTGGGTGTCACCTCGATGACTATGTCGGTTGCGATACGCTTCGGAGCCTTGCCTACATTTACAATGAAGATGCCGTTGACGGTTCGCCCGGATGCAGCTGTCCGAGTGGTAATGGCAGTGTAAATACTTATTGCGAAGATGTGCCTATTTTGGGTGTGGACTATTTCCGTGGCCCAACCGACGAAAACGGCGATGAAATCGGGATGTCTTCTTTCACTTATTATAACAATGGTGGCGTCGGGTCTCCTCCTCCGGGTACAACCGACCCTTCCAATGCATTGGAATACTACCGCTATCTGACGGGATCCTGGAGAGACGGCTCGCCGTTCACTTATGGTGGCGATGCTTATCAGGAGCCTACACAAGCGCTGAAATATGCCTTTACAGAATCACCGCACGTTCAGGACGGATGGTCAATGTGTACAGCAGGTTTGCCTTTCGGTGACCGGCGCACGATTCAGGCTTCAGGGCCTTTCCGCCTTGATCCGGGGGCTGTAAACGAGCTGATCATTGGGGTGGTTTGGGTAGCTGACCAGGCTTACCCATGCCCGAACATCCGGAAAATCCAGGATGCCGATGACATTTCCCAGGGCTTGTTCGATGCTTGTTTTGACCAGTTGGACGGACCGGATGCCCCGGACGTGGATTTCATTGAACTGGATCGCGAAATCATTGCCATTTTCACCAACGATACAGTGCGCGCCATCTCGAACAATGCTTACGAAGCTTATCAGGAAGCAGTTCCAGGTATTGGTGGTACGGACGTTGAAGATTCGCTGTACCTGTTTGAAGGTTACAAATTATTCCAGTTTTCAGGCCCGGATGTTGGGGTGGCAGACCTTGAAGACCCAACCAAAGCCCGCCTGATTTATCAGGTAGACATCAACAATGAAGTAGGCCGCATTTTCAACTGGGAACAGGTTGAAGTGGACAACTCCAACGTAGAAGAATACTATGTACCGGTTCTGGAAGTGGAAGGCTCCAACCGGGGCATTCGCCATACCTTCCGCATCACAGAAGACCAGTTTGCAGCAGGTGATCGCCGACTCATTAATCACAAAAAGTATTACTTTGTAGCGATTGCTTATAGTCACAACAATTATCTGGAATTCAATCCATTGACGATTGTTGGTCAGCGGAAACCTTACCTGCAGGGCCGCCGGAACGTAGGGGATAAAACGGGTAACCGGCCATTCTATACCGTAATTCCGCGACCAATTGTGGATCGCAAACTGAAT
>JABWAJ010000223.1 GCA_013361075.1 Saprospiraceae bacterium
CGCCAGGCCATTTCTAACTTCAAACTTAGAGAAGGCATGCCTATCGGGGCTAAAGTTCCCCTGCGCAATGTGAAAATGTACGAATTTCTGGATCGTTTGATCACTGTTTCGCTGCCTCGTGTACGCGATTTCCGTGGCATCAACGACAAGAGCTTCGACGGACGGGGCAACTACTCACTAGGCATAACTGAACAGATTATCTTTCCGGAGATTGACCTGGATAAGGTGAGCAAGATCAGTGGCATGGATATTACATTCGTTACAACAGCCAAAACAGATGCGGAAGCACTTGAATTGCTCAAGCTTCTGGGGCTGCCGTTTAAAGGTCAAAAAACTAACGCTCAATAAAATGGCAAAGAAGTCCATCATTGCACGCGAAAAAAAGAAAGAACGCTTAGTTGCAAAATACGCAACGCTGCGCAAGCAATTGAAAGAAGAAGGCAACTGGGAAGAGTTGGATAAACTCCCCCGTGCTTCTAACCCGATTCGTTTGCACAACCGCTGCAAACTTACAGGGCGGCCGAAAGGCTATATTCGCAAATTTGGTCTTTGCCGGGTGAAATTCCGGGAAATGGCGCTCGATGGTAAAATCCCGGGCATCACCAAATCGAGCTGGTAAAGTCAAGCTCTTTCCTTTTCTATTTTTTCACAGCGAACAAGGTTCCTCCGACAAAACAGGAAAACCGGTTGGCGAAATGCTTTACTAATGGCAGTTACAGATCCGATAGCAGACTATCTGACGCGAATTCGGAATGCTCAGCAAGCAGGACACCGTTTGGTGGATATCCCTGCCTCCGGCATCAAAAAGCGCATGACGGAAATCCTTTACGATCATGGCTATATCCTCAAGTATAAGTTCGATGATGAAGCAGGTAAAGGCAATCAGGGGCTGATCAGAATCGCCCTGAAGTACGATGTACTAACCAAAAAACCTGTTATGCGCAAATTGCTCCGGGTAAGTAAACCCGGTTTGCGGAAATACGTTGGAGCAGACGATCTGCCCCGTGTATTGAACGGCCTCGGCATTGCCATCATTTCTACGTCAAAAGGTGTACTGACTGACAAGCAGTGCAAGACGATGAATGTAGGCGGCGAGGTTTTGTGCTTTATCTATTAATAACCTTTGTTGACCACTAAAATAAACTTCACATGTCAAGGATAGGAAAATCCCCTATTGCGCTGCCGAAAGGAGTGGAAGTCACTGTCAGCAAGGGGAATTTGGTGACTGTAAAAGGTCCTAAAGGCCAACTCTCCGAGCAGCTCGACGCTGATATCTCCGTTTCAATTGAAGATGGAGAACTGAACGTACTGCGCCCGACAGAGTCAAAAAGACACCGTTCCATGCACGGCTTGTACCGCGCATTGGTAAACAATATGGTAGAAGGCGTTACAAATGGTTTTGTGAAAGAGATGGAAGTAATCGGCGTTGGATACAGGGTGGCAAACACCGGCCAATTGCTTGAATTAACCATCGGTTATTCACACCCGATTTTGTTTGCACTGCCTGAAGAAATTAAATTGAGCACAGCAATGGAAAAAGGGAAAAGCCCCCTGATCCGTATGGAGTGCATCGATAAGCAGTTGCTGGGCCAGGTAGCGGCAAAAATTCGCAGCTTTAGAAAACCAGAGCCATACAAAGGCAAGGGTATTCGTTTTGTGGGCGAAATTGTTCGTCGGAAAGCTGGTAAAACTGCCGGCAAAAAATAAGCATTGTATTATTCCTAATAACAGGGTTTTGGGTTTAGCTGCTTGAAGCCGTTATACACTAAAACCGGAAAGGAAGTTAACATGAAATATTCTAAAGCAGAACAAAGGAAACGCATCCACTACCGCATTCGCAAGCGCGTGAGTGGTACGGCTGCGCGCCCGCGACTGAGTGTTTTCAGAAGCAACAAAGCAATCTACGTACAGGCTATTGACGATGTCAACGGCGTAACACTGGCCGCAGCGTCTTCTAAAGAAACTCCGGGTGGTAACAAAACAGAACAGGCTCGCAACGTCGGCAAATTGATCGCTGAGCGTGCGTTGGCAAAAGATCTGTCGGCTGTAGTATTTGACAGAAGTGGATATCTTTTCCATGGCAGGGTTAAAGCCTTGGCAGACGGGGCTCGCGAAGGCGGCCTTCAGTTCTAACCTCTCTAATAATTCAACAGGATGGCAAAAAGAAATTCCTCCGCCAATAACAACAACAACTCCGAACGTCAAGGTCGGGGTGGCGGCGATAACAAAAATAACGATCGGTTAAAACCGGCTGAGTCAGAGCTTAAAGAAAAGCTCGTGGCACTCAATCGCGTTGCCAAGGTTACCAAGGGCGGTAGAACTTTCAGCTTCGCTGCCATTGTTGTGGTTGGCGACGGGAAAGGCACAGTTGGTCATGGTTTGGGCAAAGCAAGGGACGTTTCCGAGTCTATTGCCAAAGCGATCGGCGACGCCAAGAAAAATTTAGTCAAAGTTCCCCTGCACAAAGGAACAATCCCGCACGAGCAAAAAGGCAAGTATGGCGCTGGTAAAGTGCTCATCAAGCCTGCTGCAGATGGTACCGGCGTAATTGCAGGTGGTGCCATGCGCGCTGTACTTGAAATCGCAGGTGTTCACAACGTATTGGCTAAATCACAAGGATCGTCTAACCCGCACAACGTGGTAAAAGCGACGATTGATGCTTTGGCAAAATTGCGCAGCCCGATGGAAGTATCGCGTCAGCGCAACGTTTCCATGGAAAAGTTGTTCAACGGATAATCATTCGCATGGACTGTATGGTCCCTGCATAAACTCAAGGCGATGGGTAAGATTAAAATTACGCAAGTTAAGAGCATCATTGATCGCTCGAAGCGGCAAAAAGCTACCGTCAAGGCGCTGGGCTTGCGCAAAGTCAGCCAGTCGGTTGTTCATGAAGCAACCCCGCAGATTGTGGGGATGGTCAATAAAGTCGCCCACCTGGTAAAAGTGGAAGAGGCTTAAGACCCGGGAGGTCAACTCCTGTATCATTTAATTATTGTTACAGCAATAAAATAGTCAAGCATAATGGAACTGCATCGTTTAACGCCGGCTCCGGGTTCAGTAAAGAAGAGAAAGCGCATCGGCAGAGGCCAGGGGTCAGGCCATGGCGGCACTTCTACACGCGGTCACAAAGGGGATGGTTCCCGTTCGGGCGCAAAAGAGAAGCGGAATTTTGAAGGTGGTCAAATGCCACTTCAAATGCGTTTGCCTAAAATTGGTTTCAAACGTCCGAACCGTTTGGTTTATGTCCCGTTCAATCTGGGCAGACTCCAGGAAGTAGCGGATAAATACAAATTAAGCGCCATTTCGCCTGCAATATTGGCTGAGCATGGGATCGTCGGTAAAGGCGACAAAATCAAAGTGCTGGCCAGCGGTGAATTAAAAACCAAACTGAGCGTTAGCGCTCATGCGGTTTCCGACGCTGCAAAAGAAGCCATCGAGCAACTCGGCGGAAGTGTTCAACTCGTATAAACCACAACGATGAAAAGGTTTATTACAACCATAAAGAATATCTGGAAGATCAAGGAATTGAGGAATCGTATCCTGTTCACCTTGCTTCTGCTTTTTGTATACCGCCTTGGCTCCTTTATTGTGTTGCCAGGCGCAATACCCGAAGTCCTGCAAAAGGCTGCGGGGAGCGCTCAGGGTGGAAATGCCCAGGATTTGCTGGGGTTGATCAATAGCTTTACAGGTGGTGCTTTCAGCAATGCCTCTATTCTGGCTCTTGGTATCATGCCGTATATCACGGCGTCCATTATTGTCCAGTTATTGGGTTTCGCTGTTCCTTATTTCCAGCGCCTGCAACAACGCGAAGGAGAATCCGGACGCAGGAAACTCAATCAAATTACGCGTTTGCTCACGGTTGCCATCACCCTGGTACAGGGGGGGACGTACCTGCTTTATGTTAAGAATCTGGATGCTGTTTCTCCCAATATTTCGGAAGGCCTTTTCTGGATTACCAACATCATTGTACTGGCAACCGGAACGGTGTTTTCGATGTGGCTCGGTGAGCGCATTACGGATCGTGGTATTGGCAACGGGGTCTCCCTGCTGATTACTGCAGGGATCATCAACCGCCTGCCGCAGTCGTTCATTGCCGAATCTGCCAAACGTTCTTTCGGCCCGGTATTCATCATCGAAATCCTGCTCCTTTTTGTGGTCATCATGGCTACTATCCTTGTGGTGCAGGGCGTTCGCAGAATTCCGATCCAGTTTGCAAAAAGAATGGTTGGCCGGGGTACGGGCAGCATTCCTGCTGCCGGCGCAAGGGATTATATCCCACTGAAGCTGAACTCTGCCGGGGTAATGCCAATTATCTTTGCTCAGGCACTCATGTTCCTGCCGTTTTCAGTCATCCAGGCTGTTGGACAAGACAGTACAGCTGCTACCAGCTCATTTATGCAATCTATGACGGAATTCACGTCTTTGCCTTACAACATCGTTTACTTCATCTTGATCGTGTTGTTCACGTATGTTTATACGGCATTGTTGGTGAATCCGCAACAATATTCAGAATACCTGAAGCGCCAGAATGCTTTCATTCCAGGTGTTAAACCAGGTAAACCAACTGAAGAATTCATTGACTCCGTTACAACCCGCATTACCCTGCCCGGTTCGGTATTCCTTGGCATCATCGCTATTTTTCCTGCGGTGGTAGCAGCTTTTGGGGTAGAACCAAGCTTTGCACTGTTTTTCGGAGGTACTTCGCTGCTCATTCTGGTAGGTGTTATGCTGGATACCCTTCAGCAAATAGAAAGCCACCTGCTGATGCGCCGTTACGATGGCCTCGTTAAGTCAGGACACATACAGGGAAGAAGTGGAAAAGGAATCCAGATTGGCGCAAACATGTAATAAAAGCGCACAACTGTGGGCATGATCTTTTATAAGACCGACGAAGAAATTGAACTTGTCAGACAAAGTTGTCTGGTTGTTTCCAAAGTACTGGCTTTAGTTGCCGGAATGATCCGCCCCGGGCTTACCGGGGATGTGATTGACAAAGCTGCTGAAACCTTGATACGCGATCACGGAGGAGTACCTTCTTTCAAGGGCTACAACGGTTTTCCCGCTACACTCTGTGTTTCCGTGAATGAATGTGTGGTGCATGGCATTCCTACTAAAGAGCAGGAATTTAAAGAAGGAGACATTGTCTCTGTGGATTGTGGTGTGTTTCTAAACAACTTCCATGGAGATGCTGCCTATACTTTTGCACTTGGCCAGGTTGACCCCTCCGTAATGAGGCTGTTGAAAGTAACCCGAGATTCGCTGTACAAAGGTATAGAACAAGCGGTTGCCGGAAAACGATTGGGGGATGTGAGTTTCGCTATTCAACAATATGCTGAACGCGAAAACCGCTACGGGATTGTTCGGGAACTGGTAGGACATGGTGTTGGCCATGACCTGCATGAAGCACCCGAAGTACCTAACTATGGCAAACGCGGCTCCGGCCCGATTTTAAAAGAAGGCCTTGTCATTGCCATCGAACCGATGGTAAACCTGGGTAAAAAAGATGTTAAAACAGCAAGAGACGGCTGGACTGTACTAACCAGGGACAAACGACCTTCGGCACATTATGAACATACGGTAGCGATCAGGAAAGACAAAGCCGATGTTCTGTCTGACCATACGGGAATAGAAGCAGCTATTCTGCAAAACCCCAATGTTCAGGCAATCTAAGCGCACAAAAGTATCCTGGGGTGTCAGGAAAAATAAGAGCCGCAAAATTTTTTATCAAACAAGATATTATTTTGCTTGTTCTTAGTATCTTTGCACTCCGAATTTGGAAATATGGCAAAAAAGAATCTGATTAAGCAAGACGGCATCATTGAAGAAGCCCTTTCTAACGCAATGTTCCGGGTTCGTTTAGAGAACGATCACCAGATCACTGCGACCATATCCGGCAAAATGCGCATGAATTACATTCGTATCCTGCCGGGCGATAAGGTTTCGGTTGAGATGTCACCGTATGACTTGAGCAGAGGTCGGATCATTTACAGATACAAGTAAAATCATAGAACCATGAAGGTCAAACCGTCCATCAAGAAGCGTTCGGCAGAGTGCAAGATCGTCAGAAGGAAAGGAAAACTTTACATCATCAATAAGAAAAACCCGAAGTTTAAACAACGTCAGGGTTGATTTTATCTGTTTGAAAATCAAGTACATTGGCTTGCCAGTGTAAAAACAATCACATCACATGGCTCGTATAGCAGGCATTGATTTACCAAGGAACAAAAGAGGCGTTATCGGCCTGACGTATATTTACGGGGTCGGACGTTCCAGAGCCCAGGAAATTCTGCAGAAAGCAGAAGTAAGCGAAGACACCAAAGTTCAGGATTGGACGGATGAAAACATTCGCGAGATTTCCCGAATAGTCAACAATGATTTTAAGGTAGAAGGGGAATTGCGCTCGGAAATCCAGCTGAGCATCAAGCGTCTTATGGACATCGCCTGCTATCGGGGCCTACGCCATCGCAAAGGATTACCGGTTCGTGGACAAAGAACGCGTACCAATGCCCGTACCCGTAAGGGACGCCGCAAAACGGTCGCCAACAAAAAGAAAGCAACCAAATAATCTGTTTGCTGCTTAATCGTAAACTTTCAAATTTTTTCCATAGTAATGGCAAAGTCAACGGTAAAAAAAGTCAAAAAACGGAAAGTTAAAGTGGATGTTGAAGGCTATGCCCACATTCAGGCTACCTTTAACAACATCATCGTTTCCATTACCAATAAGCGTGGCGATGTTATCTCCTGGGCTTCTGCCGGTAAAGCCGGATTCAAAGGCTCCAAGAAAAATACGCCCTACGCTGCTCAGGTTGCCGCCAACGATGCCGCCCGTGCTGCTTATGAAGCAGGCATGCGCACCGCAGAGGTTTTGGTGAAAGGCCCGGGTTCGGGAAGAGAAGCGGCTATCCGTGCCATTGACGGCTCCGGAATGAAAGTGACAAAAATACAGGATGTTACGCCTATGCCGCACAATGGCTGCCGTCCGCCCAAGCGCAGAAGGGTATAAACATAAACTGGTGCGCGACAACCATTATTCAGAAATATTCAACGACTAACAATGGCAAGATACATCGGCCCGATAACGAAGAAAGCCAGAGCTTTTGGCGAACCTATTTTCGGCTTCGACCGTGCTTTCGAGAAGCGTAAATATCCTCCGGGTCAGCATGGCTTAACTAAAAAACGCAAGCAGCGTTCCGATTATGCCCTCCAGTTGATGGAGAAGCAAAAGGCTAAATACACGTATGGCGTTCTCGAGCGTCAGTTCCGTAAACTTTTTGACAAAGCAAGCAGCAAAAAAGGCGTCACCGGCGCTGTATTGCTCCAGTTGCTCGAGTCAAGGCTAGACAACACGGTTTTCCGTCTGGGGCTTTCCCCAACCCGCCGTGGTGCCCGCCAGTTGGTTTCTCACCGCCACATTACTGTGAATGGTGTGATTACCAATATTCCTTCTCACCTGCTTCGCCCCGGCGATATCATTCAGGTGCGTGGGAAATCCCAAACTTTGGACATCATCAAAGATTCGGATGGTAAGGCAGAAGCAAGAAAACATACCTGGTTGGAATACAACCCTGATAAGCTTCAGGGAATTTTCCTGAACTACCCAGAGCGAGAGCAGATACCGGAGAAGATCAACGAGCAGTTGATCGTCGAATTATATTCCAAGTAATATTCGCCGTGAGACTTTGGCTGGGAGCGCATCCCGGCCAAAGTCATTCGCTTTTTAACCGCTATATCCTCTCCAAAGACAGTCTTCTATGAGTATACTTAATTTTCAGAAGCCGGACAAAATCGTAATGCAAAAAGCTAACGATTTTGAAGGAACCTTTGAATTCAAACCCCTTGAACCCGGCTTCGGCCAAACTGTTGGTAATTCGCTGCGTCGGGTACTCCTTTCTTCCCTGGAAGGCTTTGCCATTTCTGCAGTCCGAATCGCAGGGGTAGAACATGAGTTTGCCACCATCCGCGGCGTAGCCGAAGACGTGGTTGATATCGTGCTCAACCTTAAACAGGTGCGCCTGAAACTGTTGATGTCGAACGAAAACATCACCAACGAAAAAATCTACCTCACCATAACCGGTAAGGAAGAATTTCGCGCTGGCGATATCGAAGACCATACGAATGTCTTCAAAGTGATGAACCCGGAACTGGTGCTGTGCACCATGGAACCTGGGATCAGCCTCGAAATCGAGTTAACGGTTACGAAAGGTCGCGGCTATGTGCCTGCAGAAGAAAATCTCCCGAAGGACGCTCCAATTGGGGTTATCCCGGTAGATGCTATTTACACGCCGATCAAAAATGTGGCTTACCGCATTGAGAATACCCGTGTAGGGCAACGCACCGACTACGAAAAACTAACCATAGATGTGAAAACGGACGGCACCATCCACCCGGAAGATGCAATCCGCGACGCTTCACGCATCCTCATACAGCACCTGATGCTGATTACGGATGAAAATATCACTTTCGATGATGCTTCCAGCCGCGAAGACACAATTGTGGATGAACACATCCTCCACATGCGCAAGTTGCTGAAAACTTCACTCG
>JABWAJ010000224.1 GCA_013361075.1 Saprospiraceae bacterium
AATAATGAAAACGCCGCAGCGGAAAAATGGCACGCCGAGGGTCGTCAGCTCGCGCCAGATCAACGGGGTGATGCGCTGCAGATCGTCGGTGCTGCGCATGGAGGAAATCTCCGCGCGGACGCGGTCGAGGGACGCTTCAACTTCCAGCTCGCGGTTTTGCTCTTCCACCGCTTTTCGCTTCTGCTCCAGCTCCTCGATGGTTTCTTCCAGCAGGATGGCCGTGGTGCGCTTTACTTTTTCAGTACGATCCAGCTTGAACTCGGTGATGGCCATCGCCTTGTCGATTTGCTTGGCCCAATCGGCGACGTCCTGCTTTTGCCCGGCGGTGAGCGCGCCGGATTGCTCGATGAGATTCAGTATGTTTTGGAGAGATTCGTGCATCTACTTCTCCTTCAGCGCTACCACACAACAGGTGTTGTTGTGAAATTCATGTTTCCCTCTTTTCGATTTCCCATATTCTCCATAGGTGAAAAAGCCGATAAGCGGGGCATTCCAAACTTCGTTTACCCGTTCAATTTCTTCACTGGTCATAACACCGAATGACAAATACCTGCTGACACAGGAAAACAAAATGACGGCATCGGCTTCCTGAAGCTGTTCCTCTCTTACTTCCGAACATTCTTCAACAACGGTATCAATCACATCAAAGTCAGGCGGCAATGAAAACCGAACTTTCGAACCTTGCGGAATCTTACCGGCACAGACCAGTGAGCGATCCTCCGTATTCCCCAGCATGGCCGTTCTCATCACCGCAGGCGCATCTTCTCTTTCAAGTTGCAATGGATAATAGGCGCCAAGACTAAAAACCGTGTTGTTCATCGGCTCATCACTCAGACTTAACCCCAAGTACTTCATGACCAGATCCAGTGCGGGCTTATCATCGATGGTGTAAACGATATTACCCTCGCTTTTGGTAATGGTTTTGGTGATGCCGATGGGTTTCCAGCCGCAGGTGGCAACCCCTGATATATCCACCATGTCTTCGTCAATAATCAGAGCTACCAGACCTGTGGTGCTGCTCTTACCAAGTGTGAATACTTTCGGCCCGGTCAACGTTTGGTCGTCTCCCGCCATACCGCCAAAAATAGTGGCTCCGCCGCCGAATCCATCTTCAATGCCTTTTATGATTTCCTCGCCATCCATTTCATTGCTCCATCCGGATGCAATGATAAAGGCCGCATTCGCAAAGGTTGTCCTACCTTCCTTGCCGAGCTGTTTTGCTATTTCATACTCAGAACTATCACCTGCTTCCAGAAACAGTAATTTGAAATAAGAAGGCTCCATATCAAGCAGCATGACAACAATGCTTCCTTCTTCTATTTCGCTGCTCGTAAATTCACCGGAAGAAGTTGAACCGAAAATTTGAATTCCGGCATGATCAAATATGCCACAAACGGCATCGATATCCTGTTTGAAGGATAAAAAGATGATTGCTAAAGTGGGGCTGAAGCCATCTGCCATGCTTTCATCCAATGCATTTTTGATCTCTTCGGGAGATTTCCCTTTGATCGTTTTTGCTTTCATTTTAGTGCTCCTTTAAAGCCACGCAACAGGTGGTGCAGTTGTGCATTTCGAGGTTGCCGCCGGTAGCCCTGGCCAGCTCGGCGCTGGAGAACATGCCAACCATGGGCACATTCCACACCTTTTTGATTCCCTCAAGTTCTTCCGACATCAAGGGGCCAAGACAGAGTATCCTGCCGGCACAACTGAACACCACCAGGGCATCTGCTTCGGGCATCTCGGTTTCTTTAAGGCGTTGCACGCCCTTCACGACTTTGTCCATCACATCCCAATCGGGTGGCACCGAAAACCGGACTTTGGACCCCTGCGGAACAGTCCCGCTGCAGTAGAAGGAGCGATTGCTCCAATCCACCACCAGGCCGGGCCGCATCACCGGGTCACCTTTCTCCCGCTGTAGTTGCAGCGGAAAATTGGCAGCCACCTCCATCCAGGCATCTTTATTGTCAGGGGTGACGTTTTCCAGGCCGCCATATTTTGTGGTGATATCCACAGCGGGAATATTGTCAATAGTGAAAACGTGGTTGCCTTCGCTTTTGGTCACCACTTTTTCTGTGCCGACTGCTTTCCAACCGCAGGTGGCGACGCCTTTTATTTGCACCTTATCCTCATCCAGCGCAATGCAGACCAGACCCATGTCACTTTCTGCACCATTTGTAAAAACATAAGACTGAGTCATGGAAAAATCATCGCCTGCCATTCCTCCAAAGGCATTTACCTCTTTTCCGGCCACATCTTCAAAGCCGTATAAAAGTTGTTCGGCGTCGGTATCCAAATTACTTCCCGCAATCAGGAAAGCCGGTTTAGAAAAGGCTTCTTTCGCTTTTTGCGCAATAAGTCTGGTTGTTTCGCGATAATTTTTTTGCCGGTATTCCTCGAAAAACACTCTGAAATGATCCGGGTCAATATCGAGAAGAAGCATGGCAACCGACCCTTTTTCAGGCACTTCATCGATAAATTCCCCATGTGTTGTGGCGCCAAAAACAGCGATGCCTGCTTTGTCCAAAACCTGGCAAAGCGCCCTCCGGTCCTGGGATTTCGATAAAAACACAATCGCCAAGGTAGGCTTGAAGCCATCTGACAGGCTTTGCTGCAATGAGGCCTGAATCTCTTCAGGCGATTTTCCTTTGATTGATTTTGCTTTCATGGGTTGTCCTCAGTTCTTGTTTTTTCTTTTAATGCCACCCAGCAGCAGGTCATGTTATGAAATTCATTGGCGCCACCCGTGGCACGCCCATATTCACCATAAGTAAAGAACCCCGCCATGGGCACATTGTACACACTTTGTATTCCTTGCAATTCTTCGGAAGTCATAGGGCCAAAGGCATCGATGCGTCCAATACAGGAAAACATAACAAGGGCATCCGCTTCGGGCATTTCTGTTTGCTGAAACTGCTTTGCATTTTCGCTGACCTCGGTCAATACCTCAAAATCGGGCAACAATGTGAATCTGAATTTATCACCGGGCTTTATTTTGCCGGTTACAGTAATCCCTTTGGTGTCCATGTTAAAGCCCATAGTAGCTCGAATTATGCTGCTACTATCTTCCCTCATCAGGTTCAAAAAAATGTTCTTTAGGTTGAAATCCTTGAAATCTTCTGGAGAAAGATTTTCGCCCATATATTTCATCACAAGGTCAGTAGCAGACTGATTATCAATTTCAAGAATCCAGCTTCCTTCGGACTTCGTGATTACCTTTTCAGTACCAATAGGCTTCATGCCCGACGCGGCCCTTCCCTTTACCAATATTTTGTCTTCATTCAACACCAGCATCAGGATACCCTTGTTGGTAATGTTGGCGTTATTGAATACAAAAGTTTCTTTGAACCTCAGGTCGTCGCCTGCGGCACCACCCCAGATGGTTATATCATTTCCAGCCACATGGCTAACGGATTGTACTATTTTTTCGCCCAATCCCATATCCTGTGGTTTTTCGATGCTGTTGCTTAGTAAAAAAGCCGGCCTTGCAAAAAGCGTCAATGCTTGCTCTGTCATTGCCTTAGCTACTTCCACGACCTCACTACCCGTATAATCATCATGCAATATTCGGAAGTTGGCCGGTTCCATATCCATTAAAAGGATGGAAATCGCTTCGTGGCTGATGTCGCTACCTGAAATCTCACCACCCGTTGTGGCTCCAAAAATCTGGATATTTTTTCTGTCAAGTATGCTGATAATGGAAGCGATGTCTTGCTTTACCGAAATAAAAACAAGAGCGAGTGTTGGTTTAAATCCGTCGGCCATACTTTCAGTTAATCTAGCACTGATTTCTTCCGGCGATTTGCCTTTGATTGACTTTGCTTTCATGGGTTGTCCTCAGTTCTTGTTTTTTCTTTTAATGCCACCCAGCTACAGGTGGTGGAATGGAATTTATGATTGTCGTTCAGGCCTTTACCATATTCACCATAGGTGAAAAATCCTGCCATAGGCGCTTTCCATATTTTATGCAGTCCTTCATTTTCCTGCTCTATCATGGGACCTAATGCACTCAGCCGGCCCAGGCAGGAAAACACCAATAAGGCTTCGGCTTCTGTACGTTGACTTTCCTTTATCTCAGTTGCATTGTTCAATATACTTTCTACTATATCGAACTCAGGCGGGAGGGTAAACTGAAACTGCCCGCCTTCTGGGATAGCAAAATTCAGCTTGATGGCATTTCTATCTTTATCTACTTCCATGGGTGTGCGTAAGCTTGGTTCGCCGGAATCAATGGCGAGGAACGGGTAGAAGAACCCAATATCTTCAATGAAAAAGTTTTGGCCTGACTCATTTTTGTTGTTTAATGTTTGTCCCAGGTAACGCAAATACATCTCAAGTGCCGGCTGCCCATCAATCTCATACATCCATCCGTCCATGCATTTGGTCGCTGTCCTGACTCTTCCCAAGGGTTTCCAGCCCGAAATAGCAGTACCCGTCATGCTTATTTTGTCAGTATTCAATACCAATATAGCAAAACCTTCGTCGGTAATATGCCTTGTGTCAAAAACCTGTGTACCGGCCAACGCCCCGTCAGCCCCGGCCATGCCGCCAAAAATTTCCACCTCCTTGCCAAAAGCCGTTTCCAGACCATGAATCAAAGCTCTTCCGTCATACGTTTCACCTGTATTCGAAATACATGTACTGCAAAGTATTAAGCCGGGATGAGAAAACTTTGATAAAGCGGCCGTGGCTGCTTTCCGGGCAGCCTGATTGATGTCTTTCCCCTTTGTTTTTTCGAACAGAATACAATAATGGTCTCTGTGGATATCCAGCAGCAGGATGGCGATTTCACCCTGACTCTGATGTCCGTCCACAAATTCCCCGGATGAAGTTGCACCCAGGATATCGATATCTTCGTTGTGGAAAATTTCACAAACGGCCCTTAGATCCTGTTTGATCGACATAAACACGATTGCCAGGGTGGGCTTGAAGCCATCGGACATGCTTTGCTCCAGTGCCCGTTTGATTTCTTCCGGCGATTTGCCTTTGATGGATTTTGCTCTCATGTTTTCTCCTTTAAAGCCACCACACAGCAGGTGTTATTGTGGAATTCGAGTTGTCCCCTTTTCGATTTTCCATATTCTCCATAGGTGAAAAAACCAATAAGGGGTGCTTTCCAAACCTCACTTACCCTTTCAATTTCTTCGCTGGTCATCACACCGAATGCCTTATGCCTGCTGATGCAGGAAAACATAATCACGGCATCGGCTACCTGAAGCTGTTCATCTCTTACTTCCGAACATTCTTCAACAACGGTATCAATCACGTCAAAGTCAGGCGGCAATGAAAAGCGTATTTTTGAGCCCTGCGGAATGTTACCTGAACAGACCAGTGAACGATCTTCGGTATTACCCAGCATGGCGGTTCTCATCACCGCAGGTGCATTTTCTCTTTCCAGTTGCAGCGGATAATATGTAAAGAGATCTATATTGAAAACGGTGTTATTGAGACGTTGATCATCCAGGCTGATACCCAGGTATTTCATAACCAGATCCAGCGCGGGCTTATCATCGATGGTATAGACGATATTGCCGCTGCTTTTGGTGATGATTTTTGGGGTGCCGACGGCTTTCCATCCACAGGTGGCAACCCCGGTTATATCTATCTTGTCCTCGTCAATAATCAGGCCGACCAAACCGGTGATGCTGTTTTTGCCATGTGTGAATGCTTTTGGTCCGGTCAATGTCAGGTCATCGCCCGCCATCCCGCCAAAAATGGTAGCCCCGCCCCCGAATCCCTCTTCAATTCCTTTGATTACTTCTTCGCCATCCATTTCTTTGTTCCATCCCGATGTAATAATAAATGCCGCATTCGCGAAGGTCTTTTTTCCCTCTTCACCAAGCTGTTTTGCAATTTCAAATTCAGAATGTTCTCCGGCTTCGAGGAACATTAATTTGAAATAAGAAGGAGGCATATCAAGCAGCATGATGGCAATACTTCCTTCTTCTATTTCGCTGCTGATGAATTCACCGGAAGAGGTGGCGCCAAAAATCTGAATCCCCTCATGAGCTAACAGTTCACAAACAGCATCAAGATTCTGTTTGATTGACATAAACACAATCGCCAGCGTGGGCTTGAAGCCACCGGACATGCTTTTCTCCAGTGCCCGTTTTATTTCTTCCGGCGATTTGCCTTTGATGGGTTTTGCTTTCATATCGGTATCTGTCTCCTGAAATCAGTTTTCAACGATTCCCACAATGATGGTCACACCACCGGTTGCAAAATTCGACAGGTCAGCAGTGGTAGCTTTGCCTTCCGGTGAACTCATGGATTGCTGCAGTTCCGCCGGGCCGGGGAAATAAAGCTCGGCCATGCGGTAGTAGGCAGGCTTTGCGCCATCAGGTCCGGGCAGGAACTTTGTGAGCTCCATCTTTGTCACTCCCGTCATTTTTGCCGCAATCGGCAGATGTGTTTCCGCATAATACTTTTCAAATGCGCCGGCATCCATGGGATGCCCGTAGAGTACGGTTGCTTTGATCATAGCGTCTGCTCCTTTCTTGTTGGTTTACTTTTCTTTCAACGCCACCCAGCAGCAGGCCGTTGAGTGAAAATGCTGCCTCCCGTTTTTAGCTCTTCCAAATTCGCCATAGGTAAAAAATCCGGCCATGGGGCTGTTCCAAACTTCCGCCAGTCCCTCATTCTCCAATGTAACCAAAGGACCCAATGCCGGAGCCCTTCCGGCACAGGAAAAAACGAGCAGTGCATCCGCATCGCCTTCACTTGCGCTTTTTACCTCGGTGGCCTCGTCGATGATTTTCTGAACAATCTCAAAATCCGGCGGAACGGAAAACCAAAATATTTCACCTTCCTTCATTTCCATATCCATGACTAAGGCGTTTTCCTCGTGATCAATGCTCAACGGGGACTTTATTAAAGTCTCACCACTTTTGTCACGTTCAATAATAAAGGGATAGTTGAATGCGAGCTCGCTCAGTAAATTGAAATCCCGATCCTCGGCTTTTTCACCTTTTCCAAGATACTTGAGATACATTTCCACTGCCGGCTTATCGTCAATGGAATAGAGCAACTTGCCTGCGCTCTTGGTCACTTTCCTGGAAATGCCAAGGCGTTTCCAGCCTGTCATCGCCATACCGTGTATCGTGATTTTGTCCGCATCCAAAACCAGGGCGACCATACCAAAATCCGTCTCTTTGCCGTGAACAAATACAAAGGTCCCTGTTAAAGTCATGTCATCCCCGGCCATACCGCCGTAAAATATCCGATGCGGACCAATCGTTTTTTCTATGCTATGCACCAGGGTTACCCCGTCGAAAAACTCCCCTTTTTTATTCATACCGGTGCTGCAAAGAATCAGCGCAGGGTTCGAAAATTTTTGCAGGGAAGCCTTTGCCAATTCACCGGAAGCCTCTTGTAGCGTGCGGTCACCAATAGCCTCAAACAGAATGGCGTATGCGTCACGGGATAAATCCATGAGCAAAACGGCTATTTCCCCTTCACTTTGGTAGCCATTGATAAACTCGCCACAGGAAGTGGCGCCCAAAACATCTATCCCCTGCTGTGAAAGCATGTCGCAGACCGTCTTCCTATCTTGCTGAATGGAAATAAAGACAACGGCTATGGTTGGCCGGTATCCATCGCGCATACTTTCGGTTAACGCTGTCCGGATTTCCCCCGGCGATTTTCCTTTGATCGATTTTGCTTTCATATCGGTAACTGTCTCCTCAAATCAGTTTTCAACGATTCCCACAATGATGGTCACACCACCGGTTGCAAAATTCGACAGGTCAGTAGTGGTAGCTTTGCCTTCGGGTGACCCCATGGTTTGCTGCAGTTCAGCCGGGCCGGGGAAATAAAGCTCGGCCATGCGGTAGTAGGCAGGCTTTGCGCCATCGGGTCCGGGCAGGAACTTTGTGAGCTCCATCTTTGTCACTCCCGGCATTTTTGCCGCTATCGGCAGGTGTGTTTCCGCATAATACTTTTCAAATGCGCCGGGATCCGTGGGATGCCCGTAGAGTACTGTTGCTTTGATCATTGAGTCTGTTCCTTTCTTGTTAGCTTACTTCTCTTGCAGCGCCAGTCAACAACAGGTGATGGAGTGAAACTGTTGCTTTCCGTTTTGAATTTTTGCGCTGGCGTTAGTTCATAAACATTCCACCCCGCCATGCGGGGTTGGCAGTCATCTTTATCCGTTCTTCGGCAACCTAACCACAAATTCCGTAAATTCCCCATCCTCGGTTTCAACACGAATTTCGCCTTTGTGCTCCTGTACGATAATATCGTGACTGATCGACAATCCCAAAACCCGTTCCCTGTCCGGTCGGCTTCGTCGTAAAAAACGGCTCGAAAATTTTCTCTCGCACTTCATCGGAGATGCCGCCGCCGTTGTCGCTCAAACGAGTCTCAACCGCGCCATCGATTACAAGCACGATAAACATGCCACGCCTACGGCGTTCTGAATTTCAATGATGGCGTTGTCTATAAACATTTCACGCCTCCGGCGTTGGTATTCGCGACACCGAAACAAAACCCGTAGGGTTGAAATGTTTATAGAATAGTGACA
>JABWAJ010000225.1 GCA_013361075.1 Saprospiraceae bacterium
ACAATAGCGTCCGCGCACTGCGGGTGGTGTACGAGGTAAATACAAACAGCACGTGGGGTGGAGAAGGTGCTTTGCGGAACTATTCGTTCAAGACAGATAAGTGTTACCAAATAACGTTTTGGAGAAAATTCAGGACAGCGGAGGTCAGTGGAATTTTTCATGCCCGCTTAGTTAACGGTTTGGCAGAAGACCTGAATTTTTCAACTTGCTACGATCCCGTTCCGGCAGTGAGCGGATCTTTTCAAAACCTGCTGACAGCAGGCTTGCCCGCCTTGACGCAAAGTGGGTGGGAACAAATGACCTTCAATTTTACACCCACAGCTGAATTCATGCAGTTGTGGCTTTACACAGAGCCCGCCTCTTGCAACCTTTCAGTTGTTAATTCAAGTTTTGAAAACATCGTGCAAACAACAAATTATGCGGCAGTACCTGTTGGTTTTGGGATTCGGTGCGCAGGCACGAATGCTACTCAGCTTGTTCAGGAGGGATTCGGAGAAGGACTAAGCGCCCCCTTTTCGTTCCGGAATTGTACGCAGGCGATTGCTTCCGTTCAGTCGGGAGCCATCATTTCCCAAAACCACATGCAGGATGTTGACCTAGCGTACAGCCTTGAAGATGATCCTACATTAGCCATCCAGGACATTATGGGGCGCGTAGTCTATACCCTGGAATTAAGCGCAGGAAAAGAAAATATGTCATTTTCACCAGGACAGGTGCTTCCGGGTATGTACATCCTGAAAGTTGTTGCCAATGGAGAAGTTTTGCACCTTGAAAAAATCATCATCATTCGCTAATCATAAGAGCCTTTGGAGTGCAATACTTCAAAGGCTCTTTCAATTTTGCTTCCATGAAAAGGACGATATGGGGTATGATATTCCTTTGCTTTTTAATAAAGGGATATGCACAAGAAGTCTTTCAACAAGAAAAAAGAGATTATATCTGGCTCATTGGATATGGCAGCTTTTCTAATGATGCGCGATTTGACAACATGAGAATGGATTTTCATGAGAATCCGGTAGTTATCTCAAGAGACCCTCGACATCTTTGGTTCGACATCACCAACGCCAACATCAGCGATGCAGACGGCAATCTTTTATTTTACACCAACGGCATTGCCATTCACAACCACCTGAACGAATTGATGGAAAACGGGGATGGGTTGAATCCTGATCCTTACACACAGTGGTGGGTGCATGGAGGATATATTCACTACCAGGGAGTGCTCATTTTGCCTTTACCCGGGAGCACATCTCTGTACTATTTATTGCATTCTGAACGATCCATTCCTCCTCCCAATGTTTTTGAAAACAACACCGTTGTTTTTAATTCCTACAAGACATTGGTGGACATGGAGCAGAATGCCGGTGCCGGAAAAGTGCTTGAAAAGAATGTTCCTCTCATTACTGACACCCTGGATTTTGGCAAAATTGTCGGAACCCGTCATGCCAATGGCCGTGACTGGTGAGTGGTGCTGCATGAGTTTTTTAGCAATAAATACCATCGGGTATTGATTTCACCGGATGGCCCCATTCCTATCGGGTCTCAGGAAATAGGAAATTCCACTGCATCCGGGCTTGGACAGGCTGTATTTTCGCCAGATGGCTCTAAATATGTACACTTTACAATCCATAGACTCGGCCTGGATCAATTTATAGACATCTACGACTTTAATCGTTGTACGGGAGAGTTGAGCAACCCGGTACAATTCACCTATCGGGATACCGCCTTCTGCGGCGGCGTAGCCATTTCCCCCAACTCCCGTTTTTTGTACGTTTCCTCTTTTGTCTATGTCTATCAATACGACCTGTGGGCGGAGGACATAGAAGCCTCGCGGCAGGTCATTGCCGTTTACGACGGCTTTGAGTCGCCGCCGCCGTTTTCAACTACCTTTTTTCTCGGCCAGTTGGCGCCCGACGATAAAATCTACATCAGTTCCAACAATGGTGTCAAACATATGCACGTCATCCACAACCCCAATGCGCCTTTTCCGGATTGCCAAATGGAGCAACACGGGGTAGAATTGCCTGCTTATTATTTCGGGGGCTTGCCCAATCACCCCTACTACGGCCTTGGCCCCGAAGACGGCAGCCCCTGTGACACCCTCGGCATAGATCACCACCCGCAGGCTGATTTTCGATACGTCACAGAAAGCGCTACGGTCAATTTTTACGATTACTCCCGCTTTTTTCCCACTGAATGGCACTGGACCTTCGGCGACGGCACGAGCAGCACGGAGCGCGATCCGGTGCATACTTATGCCCAAAACGGGGTGTACGAAGTGTGCCTGATTGTGAGTAACGCCAACGCCAGCGACACGCTGTGCCAGGAGGTTGAAGTGATTGTAACGGGCACGCAGGAGACGGTTGCCGGAAAGGCATTGCTGAAAATTTTCCCGAACCCGGCAAAGGAGTATGTGGTGTTGCAGGTCCCCGCCCATCGCGACAGCAAATTAGCAGACCTGGAATGGATACTTTACGATGCTTTGGGCCGGGAAGTACGCCGGATAGTACTCCAACACCCGGAAGCACAAACGGTGACGAGTTTGGAAAATGTGCTGCCGGGGATGTATTTTTGGCGTTTAACGGCGGGCGGGATAACGGTGCAGGGCGGAAAGTTGAGTGTGGTGAAATAAACGGATGCTGGTTCCTGCTGGCACGACGGCTCCGTCCGAAAATAGTACACGCGAGGCGGAACTTCGACTTGACTTCGACTACGCTCAAACGCCAGCTCAGGTGCCGCCATCGCGCGAGCAGCACGATAAAAGTGACCTATGCAAACACCAAAAAAATGGATAGACCGGCCGCAGGAAGTGCGCAGCGAAGACGCGCTTGACCTGGCGGCGATCCGGGAGTTTCTCGGTTCGCATTTGCCTGATTTGCACGGTGAATTGCGCCTGCAACAGTTCCGTGGCGGCGCATCCAACCTCACCTATCTGCTCCAATTTGACAACGCAGAATACATCCTCCGCTGTCCGCCGAAAGGTACCAAAGCCAAAAGCGCGCATGACATGGGCCGGGAATATCGGATCATGAAGCAGTTAAAGCCCGTTTACCCTTACGTGCCGGAAATGATTGCCTTTTGTGAAGATGCGACTTTGATTGGGCGGGAATTTTATGTGATGGAAAAACTCAGCGGCATCATTCCGCGGGCCAATTTGCCTAAAGACCTGAACCTGTCGCCCGAACAAACGCGGCAATTGTGTCTGAATGTGGTGGACAAGCTCATTGAGCTGCACCGGATTGACCCGGAGCAGGCGGGGTTGCTGCAATTCGGTAAAGGCACCGGGTACGCTCAACGGCAAATCGCCGGCTGGTCCGACCGGTACCGAAAAGCCAAAACCTGGAATGTGCCTTCCGGGAGGTTTGTCATGGACTGGCTTGCCGCCAATATTCCGGCTACGGAACATACCTGCTTCATTCACAATGATTTTCGTTTCGACAATGTCGTGCTCAATGCGGAAGACCCCATGCAGGTGATTGGGGTTCTGGATTGGGAAATGGCGACCGTCGGAGATCCATTGATGGACCTGGGCAATTCCCTAGCCTACTGGGTGCAGGCCGATGATGATTTCATTCATAAACGATTGCGCAGGCAGCCCACCCACCTGCCGGGCATGCTGACCCGGAAGGAAGTGGTGGCTTATTATTGCGAAAAAATGGGTTTTCGCGCCGAAAATTTCACTTTTTATGAAGTTTATGGCCTCTTTCGGCTGGCAGTTATCGTCCAGCAGATTTATTACCGCTACCACCACAGGCAAACGCGCAACAAGGCGTACCGGCATTTCTGGTTTTTGGCCAACTACCTGTTGTGGCGCTGTAAAAAAGTGATTGCCCGTGCTAAGGGCCGCTGAAATAATCACTGTCAACTTTTCCAGGAGGCCTTTTGCTCCTACCCTTCGTTGGGGAACCGCCTCCCTTAGCTTTGGCTAAGGTCGCGCTGACTAAAGCCGGGGCCGCCTCGGTTAGAAGCAAAATGCCTTGCCTGGCAAAAACGACACTTATTCATTCATCGACCCTAATCGAAATTGACCAAATGGGCAAACTGGCGGATGCGGTCGTTGATTTCCACCTCCGTCAGCGCTTTAAGGCGTTCAATACTGAAGGCTTCCACGCAGAAAGAAGCCATAGCCGAACCGTGAATCACTGCGCGTTTCATGTTTTCAAAAGAAGTATCCTGCGTTTTTGTCAGATAGCCCATGAAACCGCCGGCAAAGGTATCGCCAGCACCGGTTGGGTCCACAATTTCTTCCAAAGGCAATGCCGGAGCGAAAAAGACCTGGTCGTTTTCAAACAACAAGGCACCGTGTTCTCCTTTTTTGATGACCAAAAAACGAGGCCCCATGGCGTGAATGGCACGCGCAGCACGCACTAAGGAGTATTCACCGGAAAGCTGGCGGGCTTCTTCGTCATTGATGATAAGGATATCAATCATTTTCAGCACCACCCGGAGGCTTTCCATGGCTGTGTTCATCCAGAAATTCATCGTATCCAATGCAATGAGCTTCGGGCGCTGCTGCATTTGTTCGATCACCCGTTGCTGCACGCCGGGCGTGAGGTTGCCCAGCATCAGGAAGGGCACATTTTTATAAGAATCGGGTAAAACCGGATCGAAAGTGGCCAGTACATTCAGGTCGGTGATTAAAGTATCCCGCTCGTTCATGTTGTTGCGGTAGCGACCGGCCCAGAAAAAAGACTTTTCTCCTTCGCGGATTTGCAGGCCCTGCAAATCAATCCCGCGAGATTGCAAATAATTCAATTCATCCGTCGGAAAGTCGTCTCCGACCACCGAAACGATGCGGATATCTTTCGTAAAATAGGAAGCAGCAAGGGCGATATAAGTGGCCGCTCCGCCAACTACTTTTTCCGCTCTGCCGCCCGGCGTTTCAATATCATCGAAAGCTACAGTGCCAACGGTTAACAAACTCATGATTTAATCTGTTGGTTTTCAATGACAAATTTGTTTTGTCATCTCTTTTAAAAAAAAATATCGCGCAAAGATTGCGCTTTTAATTGGATCGTAATAAATTTGCGCTCGCCTTTTGAAGAAAGGGCCCATTCATACCTTAAAAAGCCTCCTTAGCTCAGCCGGTTAGAGCGGCGGACTGTTAATCCGTAGGTCCTAGGTTCAAGTCCTAGAGGAGGCGCAAAAGGCTCCGACGCACAGTCGGGGCCTTTTCTTTTTCAGATAAGTTGGGGGATTAACAGCTTCCCCCCTTGACAAGCGTCCAAATCTTCCCTAACTTTCGAGCCTCTTAGCCGCTTTACAGCTTCCCCTTAAAACTATTGAGTAACCTTTTTGAGCGTTAAGACGTTAATATTGTTTGCCGTCTTTCGTCAGTAAGTGCGGTAAATCTTTGTGTGGATGTGCCAAAATCCCTTTCGTCATACACCTGACCGGGATGGGATGCCGGCAAAAGACGTTCTCTAATCGTTGTTAAAAAAGTAGAGTAAGCAATGGCAATGCATGACAACTACCGGCTGTTAATTGAGAAGCTAGACCAGTTCATTCGCAAGTATTATATCAATCAGCTCATCCGCGGTTCGCTTTACAGCGTTGCGCTCATTCTGGTTTTATTCCTCGGGCTGAATTTCCTGGAGCATTATTTTTATTTCCACGCAGGCACCCGCAAGGTCTTGTTCTACTCCTTTATCGGGGTTAGCGGCTTGTCGTTGGGTTATTGGGTGGTGATGCCCCTGCTGCATTATTTTCGGTTGGGAAGCGTCATTTCGCACGAGCGTGCGGCGTCCATCGTGGGCGATCATTTTTCAGATGTAAAAGATAAGTTGTTGAATGTGCTGCAATTGCGCCAGCAGGCCGAACAGGTTGACCAAAAAGACCTGATTCTGGCGAGCATTGACCAGAAATCAGAAGAAATCAAGCCGGTGCCGTTTAAAGCGGCGATTAATCTGGCCCAGAATAAAAAATACCTCCGCTATGCGCTGCCTCCGCTGCTGCTGCTCATTGTACTGCTTTTTGCAGCGCCGAGCCTGATCAAGGAAAGTACAGCGCGACTGATCAGCGGGAAAGAATTCGAACGGCCTGCCCCATTCCGGTTCAATGTTGACAAAGATGCATTGTCGGTGATGCAGTTTGGCGATTTCCAGCTCGACGTCACGATCGAAGGCGACCAGTTGCCAAACGAGGTTTTTATAGATGTAGACAACTACACTTACCGCCTTACGAAAGAAGCACCGGATCGCTTTGTTTACCGCTTCAGCAATGTCCAGAAAGACCTGGAATTCGAATTGTCGGCAGCTACGGTGCGTTCGGAAGCCTATACCCTTGATGTGCTGGAAAAACCAAACATCCTTGGTTTTGAGGTAAAACTGGACTATCCCGGCTATACAGGCCGCAAAGACGAAAGCCTGAACAGTGTGGGCGATTTTGTCATTCCGGAGGGCACCAATATTGACTGGGTTTTCAATGCCCTGCATACAGATGATATCCGAATCGCCTTTTCCGGTGATCAGCACCGCAAGCAACAGGTAAAGCGCTTTTCTGACGACTTGTTTACTTTCAAAAAACGAGCCGCAAAAGACGAAGCCTATAAAGTATACATTTCCAATGCCCGGCTGCCCAATGCAGATTCGGTGAGCTATACCATCACCGTCATTCCGGATTTATACCCGAATATTTCGGTTGAAAAATTTCAGGACAGCACTGACCGCAAGCTGCTGTTTTTTGCCGGCGAAGCTTCTGACGATTACGGCCTCACGGCACTTACCTTCAACTACCGTGTGAAGCGCGCGGGTGGCCAGCAGGGCAACCTGAATACGGTGGTGGTGAAAAAACCGGAAACGAAAGACATCCGTTACGATTACTCCTTCGACGCCACCAACCTCGACCTGAAGCCCGGCGATGAAGTCACTTATTATTTCGAAACTTTCGACAACGACGGTGTCAACGGCCGTAAATCTGCCCGTACAAGCCTCATGATTCTTTCCATCCCAACGGTGGAGGAATTCAAGCAGATGGCCGAACAAAACGACCAGCAGATCAAGGATAGCCTGAAAAAAGCGCTGGAAGAATCGCGCAAAATTCAGGAAGACATGAAAAAAATGCGGGAAAAACTCCTGCAGGAAAAAGATCTCGACTGGAAGAGCCGCAAAGAGTTGGAAAAAATGCTGGATCGCCAGAAAGAACTGGAAAAACAAATTGACCAGGCTAAACAATCCTTTGAAGAAAATAAGAAAAACCAGGAAGAGTTCAGCGAAACCGATCAGAAGATCATGGAAAAGCAGGAACAACTGGAAGAGCTCTTTGATCAGGTGATGAGCGAAGAAATGAAGGAACTCATGGAGCAGATTGAAGAAATGCTTCAGGAGTTGGAAAAAGACGGGGCACTGGAAATGATGGAAGAATTCCAGTTTGAAGATGAGGACATGGAAAAAGAACTCGACCGGATGCTGGAAATGTTCAAGCAGCTGGAGCTGGAACAAGAGCTCAATGAAACCATTGACGAGTTGAACAAACTGGCAGAAGAACAAAAAGAGCTGAGTGAAAAAACTGATCAGGAAAAAGAATCTCAGGAGGAATTGAAAAAGGAGCAGGAAGAAATCAACGAGAAGTTTGAGAAGATCGAGGAGAAGATGGAGGAGATAGAGAAGAAAAATGAAGAGCTCGAATCGCCCAAAGACATGGAGAAAAAGGACGAGGAGATGCAGGACATCAAAAAAGACCTGAACAACAGCCAGCAACAGCTCCAGCAACAGCAAAATAAAAAAGCGTCCAAATCACAGAAAAGTGCTTCCGACAAAATGAAAGAAATGGCAAATGCCATGGCCATGGAAATGCAGTCGGGAGAAATGGAGCAGATGGAAGAAGACATGAAGGCCCTGCGCCAGTTGCTGGAAAACTTAGTTGGCTTGTCGTTCGACCAGGAAGACCTGATCAAAAATTTCTCAGCGGTTGAAATAAACACGCCTAAGTATGTTTCCTTAGTGCAGGAGCAGTTCAAACTTCAGGACGATTTTCGCCTCGTGGAAGATAGCCTTCAGGCCCTGAGCAAACGGGTGTTCCAGATAGAATCTTTCGTAACCGAAAAAGTGTCTGATATCAAAGAGAACATGCGCGAATCCCTGAAGGAACTGGAAGAACGCCAGAAACTTCAGGCTGGCGAACACCAGCAACGCGGTATGAAAAACATCAACGACCTGGCCCTGATGCTCAGCGAAGTGATGAACCAGATGCAGCAGCAAATGTCGGGAATGATGTCGGGCAACCAGATGTGCAACAATCCGAACCCGAACGGCAAAGGTGGCAAGAAGCCTTCCGATAAAATATCGCAGGGGCAGCAGGATCTGAATGAACAGATGAAGCGCATGAAAGAAGGCTTGCAGAAAGGAAAAGGCGGCACGAGCAAAGAGTTTGCGCAAATGGCTGCCAAACAAGCAGCGATGCGCAAAGCCCTGCGTGAAAAGCAACAGGAATTGCAGAAAAAAGGCCAGGGCAGCAAAGAACTCCAGGATATTATGGACCAAATGGACAAGGTAGAAATCGACCTCGTCAACAAAAG
>JABWAJ010000226.1 GCA_013361075.1 Saprospiraceae bacterium
AGCGTAACGGGCATCGTGACGTTCCAGGTAGATGACCTGTGCGATCAGAACAACGTAAACTTTGCAAACCTGATCGTTAGCTTCGGCGGCGCAACAGGCTTGCTGAACTTCACAGGCAACAACTACCGCGAATACTTTGTGACGTTCCCGGCAGTGGGACAATACCTGATAACTACCAGTTATACGGACCAGTTTGGCAACACAACTTTTGTTGATAAATTGATCACTGTGCAGCAGGCAGCAGCCAACCAGCCACCTACCATCCAGGCAAACGCTGAAACGGCAACTATGGCAAATTGTCAGACCTGCATTGACTTTGTTTATTCCTTTGTCATTTCGGACGACTGCGCGCCGATCAACATTGCAGAGGTACAGTTCAACGGCGGTGGCTCGGGCCTGCCCAACGTCAATGGGAGTGGTTTTTTCTTTACAGATGCAGTTGGGCCAACGGCTACCTATTTCGAAGTATATGGTTGTGGAATCCCAGGTATATGGACACCTACCATTACCTATCAGGGGGTTACGGCTACACCAACCCTAACAATCATACAGCAAACAAACCAGCCTGCCGACATTATCCTGCCTGCTGTCAACATTACCTTGTCGCCCTGTGTTTCCTCAATGGTCACTTCATTTGGCGTTCACATTAATGATGACTGTGATAATCCCATTGTGCCTGCCCGGGCCATTTTTTCGCTGAATGGCCAGGCCCTTACTCCGGCTTCAGTAAACGTTAATGCCGGCCAATTCCAATTTAACCCATCGCTGGATTGCGGGGATGATGGCGCAGAGTTGGTCGTTACTTATACGGATGCTCAAGGGGTTGTCAGTACTGCAAGTACCGACATTCAGGTTAACTGCGCCACGGATGTATGGGCACCCATCGTCCTTTACCCTGCCCAGGGCATCAATCTGGATTTGGACCCTTGCGCGCCCAATCCTACCGTGGTTAGCTTTAATGTGACGGTTGCAGATAACTGCACCAGCAACATCATTCCCAATTTTTCTCTGAATACCGGTTTCGCCGTAGTCAATACCGGTGGAAACACCTACTCTGCCAGTTTGCCACCAGGCAACCATGTTGTGACCATCACGGCTACAGACGCAAGCGGTAATGTGCGCCAGGAGGATTTTTCTATTCACATTAATCAGGAAACTCCAGAACCAACTCAGTTGGCTTGTAACGACACGCTCAACATTGCCCTGAACAATTCCTGCGAAGCTTTGCTAACAGCGGATATGCTGCTGGAAGGAACATTTGGCTGCCTAAGCGAATCTGATTTTGTAATCCAGGTTGTAGATGGCAACCTTGCCAACGGCCCGGTAGTAGATGGTTGCGGCACGTTCAATGTTCACATCAGTCTGCAACCCGGCCTGACGGTACCTGGGTTTACCCAATGTTGGGGGGTCATTCATTCCGAGGACCTGACCCCGCCGACGATCACCTGCCCTGCAAACACCAATCAAGCGGTAAATACCCAAGCTTATCAGGAAATCAGTGGTGCTTTGCAAACAACCGACGGCACCTTCCAACCGGGACAGGAAATTTGCTGGTTACAAGCATTCAATCCATTTCCTCCCACAGCACTACATTTTTATGATACACATACCTTTACGGTTACTCAAACAGATTTATACACCTTCGATTTATACGATCCAACCGGCAACGATTGGATTGGCGGCCTTTTCCGTAATGGTTTCAACCCGCAAAGCGCCTGCCTTGATGTAATGTCACAGCAGGATCCCACCACCCTGGCTTTGGGTCTGGGCACCTACACAACCCCTTTTGGCCTTGTTTTTGCAAACGGACAAGAGCCCCGGTGGCGCATATCGCTGATGTTACAGGCAGGTGCAACCTATACTTTGGTAACGACCTCCTTCCAAAACAATTTTACAGGCGCCTATACCTGGCGGGTATACAGCGCAGGGAGCGGCCTTTTGAATGGCCCCTCCATATTGAATGCAACAGAACGCAGAACGCTGCTGTGTGAAGACTACAACCAGGTTCTGCTTTCTACACTTCCTGTCAATGTACCCCGTTGTTACAAAACAGACGGCGACGGAAATGTCATTTTCCCATCTAACCAACAACAACGCCAGCGGTATTTACAATTGCTTGACCGGCTGGCCCTCACCGGCTACCCAAACGCCAATTCAGCAACGGCACTTGGCGGCAGCGTTAGCGATAACGACGATTGTGGATTCATCGAAATTTGCATCACGGAAGCCATTGCTCAGGTAGGAGATTGCAGTGATTTCATCATTACCAGAACCTTCACCGCAAAAGACGAACAAGACGGCAATTTCGATGACGTGAATACCACACCCTGCAGCGGTACTCCAAATTCTGCGGTGTGCACCCAGGAAATCCGCGTGCGCAAACCCCGCGTAGAAGACATCATTTTACCGTCATATACGGCCCTCTTCGAATGCGGGGAAGATTTCGAGGAAGACGAAAATGGCAATCCTCACCCGGAAGCCAGTGGGTATCCGTTGGTTCGCACTGCTTTCGGAGTGGCGTTGGTCAACCAGGCTTATTGTAACCTTGCAGCCAGCTATTTTGATACACCTCATGCAGTTGTGTGTGCCCAGGGCTATAAATTCCTGCGCCGTTGGACGTTATTTGACTGGTGCAATCCGTCCCAATCCTTTGAATACACGCAAACCATCAAGGTGGGTGATAGAACACCGCCGGTAGTGGTTTGTCCGGACAATAATGCAGATGGCGTTCCGGATCAATTGGTTTATTCCACCGGGACTTCCGATTGCACCGCCGCTTTTGCAGCTCCGTTGCCACAGGTAACCGACAATTGTTCGGCCTGGTCTGTTTTTACAGAAATCGTAACAGACCTGGTCATCGGTTTGGATACGCAAACCATCGTGCTCGCATCCATAGCCCCGAATGCGCCCAACCGTTTTGTATCAGACATTCCGTTGGGTTGCCACCGCTTCCGCTATACGGTTACGGATGAATGCGGCAATGCTACCATTTCAAATTGTACATTTTGCGTGGTTGACGATACTGATCCCGTTGCGGTATGCAACGACAACCTGAATATTTCAATAGGTGGGGACGGTCATGGTCGGATTTACGCAGAAAATGTGGACGAAGGCAGTTCTGATAACTGTGCAGTTGCCCAAATACAGGTGCGCCGGTTGCTGACTACAGATTCTGTTTCCTGCGCTTCCATTGCACCAGTTTATACCGCCTGGGGAGATTATATAGATGTAAATTGTTGCGATGTTGGCCGGGAGATTACCATTGAATTGCTGGTAACGGATGAATCCGGCAATACGAACACCTGTTGGATGAACATCCTGGTGGAAGATAAAATCAAACCTGCCTGCTCTGCTCCTTTGGCTACAACCATTGCGTGCAGTGAATTGCCCTACGATTTTAATCCCGAAGATACGCTGCAAATGCAGGAACTGTTCGGCGTTGCCACGGCAAGCGACAATTGCCCGGGCGCTGTGATTCGGGAATTAATCCCAATGCATGCCTTAAGCGATTGCGGAGTTGGGTCCATTGTACGTCGTTTTCAGGCTATTGATGCAGCGGGCAATGTTTCCTTAACCTGCTCGCAGGTCATCACCGTTAGCTCCTTAAACAGTTACGAAATCGCTTTCCCAAAAGATGCCGCAGCACATTGCGGAATACCGATGCCGGACACAATCATGCATTTTAAATACGGCTGTGACCTGCTGGCAGTGAGTGTTCTGGACGAAACCTTAACCGCTTCGCAAGACGAATGTTATAAAATTTTGCGCAAATACCGCGTCCTCAACTGGTGCGAATACAACGGAGTGGACGAGCCCGTTGTGATCTCCAGAGATGAAGATTGCGACAACCAACCCGGAGATGAAGCCGTTTGGGTGCTGCGCCGTCCAACCCAAACTTATGTGGATCGCGACAATTCAGAACTCAACAACAACCCCGCAGCAGGCATCAAAAATACCCAATGCGACGGAACAACGAACCCTGAAGGGTATTGGCGAACGGCTCGCAGCACCGGTTTTTGGGAATACACCCAATCCATCAAAGTTTACGACACCATTGCACCAAGGGTATTTTTTGCAGAGCCCCCGCCATTTTGCAGCTATGACAATGTGGATTGCAATGTAGAAATTGAATACAAATTCCTGATTTCTGAAAACTGTACACCCTCTGATCTTCAAATCGAACTTTTTTACGATGAGGATTTCGACGGTGTTATTGATGAAGATGTTCCCGAAGAAGGCATTGCCGGTCAGTACCCCAAGTTTGAAGTAACCAAACAGTACCCCATCGGCTACCATGCATTTGTGCTCCAGTTGACCGACGGTTGCGGCAACACTTCCCGTACCAACCTGCCTTTCGAAGTGGTTGATTGCAAGGCACCCAATCCGGTGTGCATCAATGGCTTGTCCATCCCACTGATGCGCGCAGAACCCGACACAGATGTAGACGGTGATGGGGAAACCGACACTGGCGTGGCCGTCATTCAGGCGACAGACTTCCTGGTCAGCCCCTTAAGTGATTGCCTTGGACCAATCCGGTATTCGATCAATTTATTTGGCGAATCCCCGGACATCAACCAGACATCCCTGATCTTTACCTGCGCCCACCTTGGGCCGCAAACAGTAGAAATTTATGGCTGGGATCAGGCTTATAACCCTTATGCTCTTCAACCGGACGGTACCTTGGGAGGCCCAAATTATGACCATTGTACCACATTCATCATTGTGCAGGACAACGAAGTGAACGCTTGTGGCGGTAATGGCCAGGGCACAAGCGCAATCGTCGGGCACATTGAAACAGAGAATTTTGAACCGGTTGCCAATGTCAGTGTGCAGATCAGCGCAGGAACAGCAACAGACCTGACCGATGCTACAGGAGCGTATTTTCTAAGCGGCCTGCAGGCTGATTACGACTATACCATCATCCCGCGTCTCGACAGCAATCCGTTAAACGGGATCAGCACGCTGGATTTGGTTCTCATAACCAAACACATCCTGAATGAGCAATTGCTGGATTCACCGTATAAACTGATTGCAGCAGACATTGACCGTTCCAACCACATTACCACGATAGATCTGATTTTGTTGCGCCGCCTGATTCTCGCTTTAGACGATGATTTCTCACAAAACACGAGCTGGCGGTTTGTGCCCCGGGCTTATGTTTTTCCGAATCCGGCCAATCCCTGGGCTCAGGTTTTCCCGGAATTCATCAACATCAATAACCTGCCCAGCACGGTGCTGAGCAACCAGGATTTTGTCGGCATAAAAATCGGCGATGTAAATGGCTCAGCAACAACGGATTTCAACGGTTCGCTTGAGCAACGTTCCAACCTGCCTCTGTGGGAATTGAACACTGTTGATCGTTCCGTTGCAGCGGGTGAAACGGTGGAACTTCCGATCTATGCCGGCAACCTGCAAGAACTTGAAAGCCTCCAGTTTACTTTAGATTGGGACAAAAGGCAGTTAGACTTTGTTGCCTTGCAGCCCGGTGTAGCAAAAATGGAACACATTGGGCAGCGGTTTTTATCGAAGGGGTATCTGACCTTATCGTGGGAAGGTGACAAGAAGCCAGCACAAGAAGCATTGCTGACTTTAATTTTGCGGGCAAAAAAACAACTGAACATAAGCGATGTGCTGCACATTGCCCCCGGGCCTACACCTGCTGAAGCCTGGAATCAACACCAGGAGCAAATGTCGGTAACCCTTGATTTCAAAACCCGGGATAATGCCAGGCTGGCCCTCTACCCCAACGAGCCAAACCCATTCCGGGAATCCACGACCATCCGGTTTTTTCTGCCGGCAGCAACTGAAGCAGAATTGCTTTTTTACACGAGCGACGGCCAATTGCTGAAGCGCGTCGAGGGTACTTTTACGAAAGGAGAAAACAGGATAAACTTAAACCGGGAAGAGTTTTCCGGTGCCGGACTTATTTTTTATGAATTGCGTACTGCAAATGGAGAACGGGCAGTAAGCCGCATGATCCTCCAAGACTAAAAAGCATGTGCTGGTTGTTTTCCCCGGGCCTTTCCGGTTCGGGAAAAACACCATCAAAATGTGCCTCATTTTGCACCGGGTCAGTAGCATATCATCCCTCCGGGAATGCTGCTGGCCTTTTTTGTTTGTGAATTTGTCTTCTGCACTAATTCGCTAAGGAATCAGGTCCTCCGGGTGCGGGCGTTGCGCCCTCCACTTCCAGCCTCCACCCTGCACCTTCCACCATAAACTTCATTACATCGAACAACTGGTTGCCTTGTTCGGCAGCTTCTTCCAGCAGTTTGGTTTCGACCGCTTTTTCGCGCAGCATGGTTTTCGCGTTTTGCGCTAAGCGGGTATAGTCATCTTTAGTGAAGCCGTTGAAAAAGCTCTCATCCATATTGGTGAACTTCACTTCGTGGTCAACAGAAAGAATTTCCGGTTTTGGCAGGTTGCTGATCCGGACAATGCGGTTGATGCTGTCGGTGGTGATTTTTATATTTTCGAGGTCGTAGCCAACCAAAACTTTGCCCTTAACTTCCAACAGTGCCGTTTTGGAAAAATTCCAGGTGGTGGGCAGGGGCAAATACAACGTCATCTTCCGGATATTGGTGTCGTTGTACAATTCTGTAAACGTACCTTCTACAGTGACCAATTTGCAGACTTTGCGCACTTGCTCCAGCAAAACTGTAGATTGGGAGCGGCTGATGGAAACTTCTTTCTGGTTGCGCCAGTAATTGGCCATCCAGATGCCGGCGCCGAAGCAGGCAAGGAGAATCAAGGCAATAAAGCCGTATCTTTTCATGTGTTGGTTAGTCTTTCGCTATTCTGGCTGTCATGTCATATTTCAGGCCTTTATAGCTTTTCAGCACAGCCTGTACCGAACCTACGGACAGCGGCGATTCGATGATCAAAGGAATTTTGTTGTTGTCGTCGGTAGCCCAGATGTTGAGCTTGGAATCTTTTTTAAACACATACCCTTCAATGACCTCAGGCCCGAAACGCAACGTATTGAACTTACCAAGCCCTTTCACTTTTTTGCCAGCTTCTTTTCCCAGATAAGTCACCTTTAGCGGCCAGATCTCTTTGTCCATGAACAATTTGATGGGCAAATTTTCTCCTTTTCTCATGTGAGCAAAATCAACGTTGCGCAGGTGATAAACAATCGAAATGATGTCATGCATGCAATCTCCGGTGACGTATTCTTTCAACTCGGCCACTTCTTTTGTTTTTCCGCGAAGTGATTTAACGGTCTTTTTATTTTGATCGAAGGTCAGTTTGTCATAAACGGTATAACCGCCTTCCTGGATGTCCCGGATGGCTATATTGGGAAGCAAACTTTTTTTGTCGACAAAAGAATCGTACCGGTCGCGTACTTTGTAAAACCACTCATAGGATTTGTAGGTTTGTCCGTATGCCGAAAGGTGGTATTCATTGCCTAAGTCTTTGACCCGGAACGTGACTTCACCTGCCGAAAACCACACAAAATTCCAGTTGTAGTACAATTTATAGGTCAGCTCTTCTCCATGTTGAAAAGCGGTGTTGTCAATAGAACAACGTTCGGGGATAGCTTGCTGAAAAAGCGGCTTTTTACCCGTTTTATCGGAGGAGGGCACCGTAAACGCCATTACTCCGGTGAGCAGAAAAAATGTGCTGGTTTTGAACAAAAAAGTTTTCATCGCTCTATGATTTCAAGACGTTTGTTTTGACTATAACCCAACCGCCAAGTAACGCCGGCAGGCATAAGTTTAGTATAAAAAGCCCAAAAGTGGCTGCCAGAGCTGCCAATTCGTTTGCACCGTATGCCGCCCAAACCAACAAGGCAATTTCTCCGCGTGCAAACAGGCTGATGGCGGGTGGCAATGGCACACTGGTTTGAAGGAAAAAAATGGTGGCAATGCCAGGCCATGCCGTCGCCAGTGAAAGCTCTATTCCGAAAAAGCGCAGCACCAGCCAGTATTGAACGCAATAAGTAACATAACGCGCCCAGGCAAAAAACAAGGCCCGCTTCAATTCAGTTTTTTCATACGTACGGAATAAATCCAGGATTTCTGTTACGGGCTTCCAGCGGCGTCCCAAGCGCCACCTCATCAATGCCCCGCCAAGGAGGTCAATGTTCCAGTAAGCCAGCAGTACTCCAATGGCGCAAGCCCCTCCGGTACAAGTGACACTCCACCACACATAAGACTCCCATTGAAAATATTGGCTTGCAAAAAATGACAACCCGGCAATGCCCCCACTCAGCAACGCTACCATCTGACTGATGCTGCCCACCAGTGTAGCAGCTACTGCCCGCCAGCCATTGCCCGGTTCTACCAGGAGTACACGCCCGCCGTATTCGCCAATGCGGTTGGGCGTAAACATAGAGACCGCTACTCCGGCAAGAACAGATTGGTATGCCTGCCAAAAGGTAAGTCCGGAAAAACGACGAACCAGCCCGTGCCATTTCAGGGTTTCAAAACCCCAGTTGAGTGGCAAAAGCGCAATGGCGAAAAACAGCCAGGGCAATT
>JABWAJ010000227.1 GCA_013361075.1 Saprospiraceae bacterium
GCAAACCCATAATGATGCTGACCGAATTGCAGCGACGGGCGCACCTGTGGTTCAGATCAATACCGGCAAAGGATGCCACCTCGACGCCGATATGATCAACCAGGCCATCAAACAACTGGCACCGGCCGATCATGCAGTGGTTTTTATTGAAAACGTTGGCAATTTGGTTTGCCCGGCACTTTTTGACCTGGGGGAAAGTGCCCGCGTAGTCATCATCAGCGTAACAGAGGGGGATGACAAACCGTTGAAATACCCCGATATGTTTCACTCCTCCCAATTGTGCATCATCAATAAAACAGACTTGCTGCCCTATGTCCCTTTCGATGTGGAAAAGGTCAAAGCCAACGCACGCAAGGTCAGCCACATCACAACGTTCATCGAGTTGTCGGCTTATACCGGCGAGGGAATGGAACAATGGTACGACTGGTTAAAAAAACATTTCCAACCTTAAAATTCAACTGTCATGTGCCTTGCAATACCGGGTCAAATCAAATCTATTACCGTACAATTAGACGAAACATTCCGCATGGCCCGGGTTTCCTTCGGCGGCATTATGAAAGAAGTCAGCCTGGCTATGGTTCCTCAGGCACAGGTAAACGATTTTGTGCTGGTTCACGTTGGCGTCGCCATCAGCCTGATTGACGAAGAAGAAGCACAAAAGACTTTTGAGTACATGAAAACGATTGGAGAATTGGAGGAGTTGGAAAAAATTGAATCAAGCAACGGCAGTTGAGTTCATCATTACAAAAAGTGTCTACCCATTTAGTCCTGTAATTAGCGTGTGGTTGATAGCTGGTAAGGACTATAAAGAAAGACATTACCAATGGAACTATTTTTCGAGTAAACATTACTCTCGCTCAACAATAAAAGGATTGGTAATTGTTCGCTTGCCAAATCGAGCCAACAATAGAGCAATATCTTTTTTGTCAATCCCTTCTTTTTCGAGAGTCTGCTCAATTTCGGGCTGTTTTAGCCCTGGAATTCGACCAGCGAAGAATGGCCAAAGTTCTTTGGATATATAGTTTCTGGTCACATCCGGAAAATCAAAAAGAGGGGCAATAAAGCGGGTCTCTTTAAATCTTTCCGAGTATGCGAACTTCCACTCTCCATTTTCAAGTTCGAGCCTTCCGATCAGTTTGTTTTCATAAGTAACGACAAAAGCAGCTTTCTTTTTCTGGGGAGTAAGTGCTTCTTCCAGCCCCAGTGGTCTGTAAACCAAGCTTTTAATTTTTTCTAGCATGGCTGGATGTTTTAAATAAAGTGAATAAAAAGAACGCAAAGGTATGGTATAAAATTTCAGGAATGAGTCATTATAGCGTAAAGTTTCTCATGTCGTTGCTTAAGACACCCCAAAATAAGCTCAAGGCGACTTTTACTAAGTAGAGTTGAGAATTCAGACAAAATCATCTTTTCTACAGCATTCAAACTTTCGAATGAAAATGTCGTTCTAAAAAATGTGGGATTTTTCACTAAATCTTTTTCCCAAATAAATTTCACCAGATCAAAATGATTAATGGGTGATTGGTTTGATAGACAAAACTGAGGTACGGACTTTTTGGATCTTACTTCAATTTGCTGTTCGAATTGCTTGTACCGTTTCCACTCATCAATCTTTCTATCTAAGTCATTCCAAAACAAGCCTCTTGCAGAATCATAAATTGGAGAAAAATAGGGGCGATGCTTGTTATTGATATGCCTGATTACCCCCCAGTTATAAAAATGACGATCCTGCACCCCCACCCACGCATCAAAGAAGAGCATTAAAAAGAATTTTTCCAAAATTAGTTCCTGATCGTCCGGAAAGCAAGTTTTTAATGCTGAAATTGTTTCCTCTAAAGTAAAAAATTCTTTTTCCAGTTTCTGTTCTTCTATATGTAGTATAAAATCCCGATCACCTAGGTAAGCTGCCATTATGCTTGAAGCATGCACTAACTCTTGTTCTGGAGTAAGGAAGTACTTACTAAGAAAACGAATTTGTCCTCCTGCACTCACAAGTTGGGAATAAGCCATGTTAAGCCCCAAGGTAGTGCCAATTCTTGCTATCAAATGTTCTGTGATGGATTCAACAGGATACCACTTGCTCCCTGTTTTAGCAATATAAAGTGTCCAGGTCTTGATCTTGTTCTTGCGACAGGCTACTCCTCTTGTGTTATCATAGACTTTAATAAAGCTCTTGGGTGCTTCTCCCGTAATAGAATATCCATCTACTACCCGATAACAACTTTTTTTTAAAGTTATCACTCCTTTTGAGCCCTTCATGGTATAGTCTGAATAGCGTTTGATTTTAACATGCTCTAAATGGGCAGTTTTTGGTAACATCAAAGACCTTTTTTTCTTAACAATTTTCATTTTTTTTATTTAAAGGTTGATCATATCATCAAGTATCCTAAGTTTTCATACATGCCTAACTATCTACATGCAAAGCATGGGTAGAAATTTATACCAGATTGAATTATGAAACAAGGTAGAAAGGTTCAGCAATTAAAAGATAGGACAAATTCAGACATTTCAGGACACCTCCTACCCCAAAACCAATACTTTCCCTTACCTTCGTTCAAATCATTTTGATCAAAACATCAGGGGAACTGTGCAGAAAGGACATGTCGTTGACGTCCCCTTTACCGTCTTGTTACGTCCCTGCGATATTGAAAACACCATGCAGCACCAGTCGAACCCACAGCTCGAACTTGCTTTTGATTATGTCAGCAATACGAATAAAAACATTTTCCTGACCGGAAAAGCCGGGACAGGCAAAACTACTTTTTTGAACACCATCCGGGAAAAAACAGTCAAGCGCATGGTAGTAGTCGCACCAACAGGTGTAGCTGCCATCAATGCCGGCGGCATGACCATCCATTCTTTTTTTCAGTTGCCCTTTGGGCCTTACCTGCCGGAAAGCAAACAGGATGGAAGCAGGCAGCGGAAATTCAACCGCGAAAAAATCTGGCTGATTCAGAGTTTAGATTTGCTGGTCATTGACGAAATCAGTATGGTTCGTGCCGATATGCTGGATGGCATCGACGATGTATTGCGGCGCTACAAAGACCATTACAAACCCTTTGGCGGGGTACAATTGCTGATGATCGGCGACCTGCACCAGTTGCCGCCCGTCGTAAAAGACGAAGAATGGGAGTTGATGCGTACCTACTATCCAAGTCCTTATTTTTTCCATAGCCGTGCTTTGAAGCAAACCAACCCCGTGGCCATCGAGTTGAAACACATCTACCGGCAATCAGACAGGGCATTCATTGATCTCCTGAACAAAGTGCGCAACAATCAACTGGATGCTGAAGTTCTGGAAACCCTGAACAGCCGCTACCGTGCTAATTTTAAACCTGCCCCCGAAGAGGGATACATTACCCTGACTTCCCACAATGCTTCAGCACAGGACATTAACGTTCAGAAACTGGCAGAACTGGAAGGGCCAACCCTGCGGCACACGGCAGTAGTCACCGGCGATTTCCCACCCCAGTCTTATCCAACTGAAGAATTGCTGGAACTGAAACCCGGCGCCCAGGTCATGTTTGTCAAAAATGACATCTCCCGGGAAAAAAACTACTACAACGGCAAGATCGGAAACATTACCTCCATCCGGGGCGAAACCATTTATGTGCAATGCCCCGGCGAACAAACCGAAATTCAGGTGTATCCGGTCGAGTGGCGCAATGTAAAGTACACCCTTAAAGAGCAGACCAAAGAGGTAACGGAGGAAATTACCGGCACTTTTACCCAATATCCGCTCAAATTAGCCTGGGCAATCACCATTCACAAAAGTCAGGGCCTGACCTTCGAACGTGCAATCATAGATGCACAGGCAGCTTTTGCGCACGGACAGGTCTATGTGGCATTGAGTCGCTGCAAAAGCTTTGAAGGGATCGTCCTGCGCACAAAAATTGAATTTTCAAGCGTCAAAACGGACGCTCAGGTCAAAAATTATACCGACGAAGCCGATCGGAATGCACCCGATGAAGCCCACCTCCGGCAGTCAAAAATGGACTTCCAGCAATCCCTCATTCTGGAATTATTCGAATTCCGCGCGCTGAAAAGATACGTCGAGCAATTGAACCGGGTTTTGCTGGAACACGAAAATACGCTTCACCCCGACGCGTACCGCCAATTTCAGGCCCTCCGCGAACAAACCGAAACGCAGGTGTGGGCGATGGCCGACAAATTTAAACCCCAGATCAGAAATTATTTTCAGCAACCTTCACTACCCGAGGAGAATGAAGAACTCCAGGCCCGACTGCAGAAAGCGGGTGCATGGTTTTCTGAAAAACTGGCTGACCTGTTGCCCGCCGCCAAAAGTATTCAAATCATTACCGACAACAAAACGGTCGAAAAAGCCGCACTGGAGGCACTGGAAAACCTGCAAAAAGAAATTTTTGTAAAAAATGCCTGCTTCGTAAACGCCAAAACCGGCTTTTATGCGCATCAATACCTGCGTGGAAAAGCGGATGCAGAAATTGACTTCAGTGCATCGAAAAAAGCCAGTGCACCTGCTGCAGTTTATTCGGGTGTCCCCAAAAACACACCCCACCCTGAACTATACGTCAGCCTGAAACTATGGCGTGCAGAACTATCCGATACGCTGGGTACAGAGCCGTATGAAGTGTTGCCAACAAAATCCCTGCTGGAACTGGTCCAGGTGTTGCCAGGCAACCTCCAGGCACTGAAAAAAATCCATGGCATTGGCGCAGTCAGGAGCAAACAATTTGGTGCGGAAATACTGGACATTATTCAGAAGTATTGCCTGGCTAAAGGACTGGCAAACATACAATTGTCATTACCCGAACCACCGCCAAAAGCTCCGAAAACTGACACCAAATTGCTGAGTTTTGAGCTGTTTAAAGCGGGCAAAAATATAGCAGCCATTGCCGAAGAACGAGGTTTGGCCATATCCACCATTGAGACCCACCTCGCAAATTTTGTCGGCCTTGGCGAATTGGATATATTTGAGGTGGTAGCCCGCGACAAAGTAGATACCATCATCCAGTTTTTTTTAGAACACCGCACCCGCTCTCTGAAGGAAGCAAAAGAATACCTGGGAGACGACTACTCCTACGGCGAACTCAGGATGGTGTTGACGTATTTGGACAAGGAAAATGGAGCGGAATGGGTAGAAATAACAAATGAAAAAAAACAATCTGATGAATAAGTTTAAGTTACTGGCTATCCTGTTTTTAAGCGCTATTTTTCCTGCGCATGCCCAGCAACGGTATAAGGATTATTATTGGGATCAACTGGGCGAGGGGGAAAAAATGTTGTCCGCCGATTATCAAAGTATTTCCATAAGGACGGCTGAAGGCGATTATGTCCAGAAAATTTTCTACCCGGAGAAAAAAATCCTCACCCACTACCTTACTTGCAAAGATTCAAGGTTTTACGTAAAAGAGGGCCCTTGTCAGGAATGGTACGACAATGGCAAACTTTGGAAAGAGGGAGCTTACAAAAACAACCAGGCGCATGGCGTTTGGACGTTTTATGACTACGACAATGGCTCCAAAAGCGAGTATGGCGCTTTTGAAAAAGGCATCAGATCCGGCAGATGGACTTTCCTCGATTCTCTTGGCCGCACAACCATGGAACAATTTTTTAAAGATGGGAAATTACATGGCGAGTGTAAAATCTACAACACCCAGGGGCAATTAGCCATGGTGCAGCAATTTAAGGAAGGTAAAAAGGTATCGGAGCAGCGATTGCTGGATGATCCTGACGTCTATGGCTCCGTCAAAGAGGCTCTGGAAATTCACCCTCACCTGAAAGGGTGTGAAAATGACAACGCGGAACAAAGGGAAGTCTGCACCCAGCGTAAATTTTCGGAATCCCTTTACCAGGAAATAAGATACCCTGAAGATGCCAGAGAAGAAGGCGTTACAGGCCAGGTATTCATTCGCTTTTCTGTTGAAAAAGACGGCTCCGTTTCCGGCATTACCACTCTGAGAGGAGTCTGCGCATCCATCGAAAAGGAGTGTCTGCGCGTAATGAAGTTCATGCCGGCATGGATGCCGGGGATAAATAACGGAAAGCCGGTCAGGGTTTTGTACACCCTGCCGATTAGGTTTACGCTGGAGTGACCTCATATTTTTCTCTGGCCCACCCCAGCCTATCCGAAATCCGCTTCACCAACTGCTTTGGTGCCAACACCTTCACTTGTTCGCAAAAGCCCAGAATTTCACGTTCCAGTTCAAAATTCAGCACCACTTCGATCTGGATAATGAGTTGGCCGTTGGCATCTTTTAGCACGGTTTGTGAAGCATGCAGGGGCTTGGTCAGGATATAGGGGCGGGTTTCCCGATTGACTTCGAGGATAACCTTACTGCGCAATGCATTTTCCGACTTCGTGACGCCAATCACGTCGTCGAAATAGCGGTCGAATGCTATACCCGGATGCACCTGATAGGGTTCATTGGGTAATTCCTGTACCGCTTCAATACGGTCTAAAGCAAGGGTCATCAGCTGGGGCTGGCGTTTGCTTCGGGCAATCAGAAACCAGCGGTTGCGGTATTCCTTCAACAAATAAGGAAAATAAACGGCTTGTTTGGCTTGGCGTGCTTTAAAAGACTGATAGTCAATAAGCAGCGCTTGTCTGGCAACTATGGCCCTGTAAAGCCGGTCAAGCCAGTCCAGGCCTTTCAGCAGCGGATTTGATTCAAACTGGATGATGCTGGGGCCTTCGTTGCGATTTCGCCGCAGATCGTTTTCCAGCCGGGTAATCACTTCGCCCAGTTCGCCAACCTGGCTGAACCCGCTGAGTTGCTTTAAAATGCTTACCGCTTCGTTCATTTTATCCAGGTCAGCCGGGGTTAGTTTTGACTGGGTAATGCTGAATTTAGAGTCTTCATAAGTATAGTATTTCCGGTCTCTGACCACAATCGGAGCATTATATCCCAGTTTATCGCTGCGCATGGTCTGCAAATCCAATTGAATGGTGCGCTTGCTCACCCCGCCCCGAATGCCTTCGTATTCGTACAAAGCGTCAGAGACTTTTTCAATGAGGTCCTCCAGCGTCCACTTGCATAGGAACAGGTTGTAAATTTACTGCGGGAACCAATAATCAAATGACCGCGTTATTGGCCCGTGTTCACCCGATAAAGATAAAAAATCAATTTAAACTACGCATTCAATTTGCGCAGTAGTCATTTTTTATTTTTTGTGAAATTTATTTTTTTGATTTAAAAATCTATTTATCAAACATTTAAATTATATTTTTCTTAAAAAATTACAAAAAATTTTTAGTGCGCAATTTGATTGCGTAGTTATATGGACACATTTGCATCATCACCAGAACAACATTGAAATTCATTACCATGAAAGCTACAATTAACGGAAAAGATCTGCTTGCGCTGGGTTATGCAGAAGGAAAAATTCTGGGCATGGCCCTCGAGATTGCAACCACAGCGTTTACCGCGACAACCAAACAAAAAACATTGACTACGTTGAAGCGACTGCATAAAAATCCTGAAAATTATCTCGGCCACGAAGCACTTGCTCCATTGGCAAAAGCCATCATAGAAGCCAATGCAGCTCCTGTTGAGGAAACCATTCCTCTGAAAGCAACCGGCGATGCATACACTGTTTTCGGGGCCGAACAAATCGAAGAAGGTGCCATCCAGCAAATGAATGTGGCCATGCGCCTGCCGGTAACCATCGCCGGTGCGTTGATGCCGGATGCCCACCAGGGTTATGGACTGCCGATCGGCGGGGTTTTGGCCACCAAAAATGCCATCATTCCTTACGGTGTAGGGGTGGATATTGGTTGCCGTATGGCTTTGTCCATTTTCGATATCCCGGAAACTCATTTTTTTGACCACAAATCTTTTTACAAACGCGAACTGATTGCACACACTGCTTTTGGCGCCGGGAATGGCTTCAAAGGAAAAGACCGCGCCTACCATCAGGTGCTGGACCGCAAGGAGTTTGAGATGAACGCCTTCGTGCGCGGATTGAAGGACAAAGCATTCGACCAGTTGGGTTCTTCGGGTGGTGGTAACCACTTTGTGGAATGGGGAATCATCACGTTTGAGGAAAAAGACGAAGCACTGGGCATCGAAAAAGGAAAATACCTCGCTTTGCTGACGCATTCCGGATCGCGCGGATTCGGAGCAACGGTAGCCGGTTATTACACCCGTCTGGCTAAGGAGTTGTGCAAGTTGCCAAAAGAGGCAGCCAATCTGGCTTACTTAGACCTGAACAGCGAGGCCGGGCAGGAATACTGGATGGCGATGAACTTGGCCGGCGATTACGCCTCTGCCTGCCATGAGGTCATTCACCGAAAGCTGACCAAAGCCATTGGCGCTACCGTTCTGGCCAAAGTGGAAAACCACCACAACTTTGCCTGGAAAGAAACCCTGAATGGAGAAGAGGTCATTGTACACCGAAAAGGGGCTACCCCGGCAGCTCCCGGCGTGATGGGCATCATCCCCGGCAGCATGACAGCACCTGGTTTTTTGGTGCGCGGGAAAGGAGAAACTTCGGCCATCAACTCTGCTTCTCATGGTGCAGGCCGCCAGATGAGCCGTACCAAAGCGATGAGCAACATCACCAAGGCAGAATTGAAAGCCATTCTGCAGGAAAAAGGAGTTTCGTTGATCGGAGCAGGATTGGACGAAGCCCCAATGGCCTACAAAGACATCCACCAGGTGATGGCTGCTCAGGAAGATTTGGTAAGCGTGGTCGCAAAATTCACCCCTAAAATGGTGCGCATGGCAGACGACGGAAGCCGCGAGGATTGAGCCTTAGCCTGCCAGCTTCATCTGGAAGACCGCTAATATCGACAGCACATAAAAGAGCAAAATAGCGATAGCACATCGCTTTAAGAAAAGACAACTCCAATGCATGCCCTTGCCGGGCGTTTCTGAATGGCGCTGGTGTATTGGCCTCATTGCGGTGCAATATTCAGGCTGCAGGCGGAGGTTTGTCTTACTACGCAGGTTCGAATCCTGCACTGATTTCGGTATCAGTTAGCATAGTGGTTATGCCCTGGACTTTTAATCCAGTTTTCACAAAGAAGGGCACTTTTCAAATCGCCCGCCAAACACATCGGGCTTGCCTGGCCGAATGGCAGTTTACAGCAAGCTTTGCAGGCATCTTTTAAGGCCGGCACAACATTGATCAGACCGTTTTGAGTGGGCTTGGTCCGTTTTTGCAAGGAATAAACACCTCGCAGAAAAGAGCCTTTTCATGCTCAAAACCAGACGAAAAATGCCCTGCCCGCCCCACGGGGTCCTCCGCTTACTGCAAATGGGCAAGCTGCGATGTGTTTTTTAAATCTGAATCAACAACAAATAAACGTCATGAAACGAGTCATCATCAACTCCAATTACGTCGGCTTAGTCTTCAAAAACCAGGAATTGACACAGGTGCTGACAGCCGGAAAATACTGGATCAGCTTTTGGGAAACGGTAGAGGTTTTCAACATGTCACAGCCGTTTTTACCATCTCAGGAACTGAACGTTTTGTTGCAGGTGGAGGAGTTGGCTGCTATGCTGCACGTCGTAGAAATCAAAGACTACGAAATTGCCTTACTGTACAAAGATGGCAACTTTAATCAGGTACTTGGAGCCGGTAAATTTGCCTTTTGGGAAGGCGCTACGTGGTATGAAGCCATGCTGGTGGATTTGCGTACCGTCTATGTCGGCGAAGACATTGACAAAAACCTGATTGAGAAAGGAGCCCTGGCCCACTATATCCGCAGCTTCCGGGTTGAGCTTTACGAACAGGGCATCCTGTTTATAAACGGGGTCATGGAACGCACCCTTGAGCCGGGCAACTACCATTTCTGGAAAAACAGTGACACGGTACTGGTCATCAAAGCCGATCTGCGTCAGGTCACAGCAGTTATCCCGGGTCAGGAGGTGCTGACGAAAGACAAAGCCCAACTCCGCATCAACTTCACCGTTCAGTACAAAGTCACGGATTTGGTAAAAGCTTTGGTTGAAAACAAGGATTTTGAAAAGCAATTGTACACCCAAATGCAAATGGTCCTGCGCGAAATCGTTGGTCGCCTGACTTTTGACGAACTGATGGAACACAAAGACCAGATTGGGGCCAATGCCATGACCACAGCCGTGGAAAAAGCACAGCTCCTTGGCGTTGAGGTATTGAGCTTTGGGGTAATAGACATCGTCCTGCCGGGCGACGTCAAAGAGATGATGAACCAGGTGCTCCTTGCTGAAAAACGGGCCCAGGCCAATATCATCATGCGCCGGGAAGAAACAGCTTCCACCCGCAGCCTTTTGAATACAGCCAAACTGATGGAAGAAAACGCCATGCTGTTTAAACTCAAGGAGATGGAGTACGTGGAAAAAATTGCTGAAAAAATTCACACCATCAGCCTTTCCGGCAATGGCCAGATTGTGGACCAGCTGAAGCAGTTGTTTGTGAAGTAATTCGGTTATTTTTTGCAACCCCAGGGAATCCCTACTCGCTGCGCAAACTCCTGACCGGGTTCGCCAATGCTGCCCGGATGGTATGAAATCCAACCGTCAGCAGGGTCAACAGCAGGAGGATCAACAAAGAACCTGCGAATGTGAGTGGCTGCAACGGAGTTTTATAAGGAAATTCCGACAGCCACTCGCGCAACAGCCAGGCGGCAACCGGGATGGCAACGATGCCGGCAATCAGCACCAGGCGCACAAAATACCGGGTAAGCAAAGCTACCACCTGCCCGTGTCCGGCTCCAAGTACTTTGCGGATGCCGATTTCGCGCCGCCGTTGCTCCGTGGTATAAGCCACCAGGCCCAGCAACCCAAGGCAGGCAATGAACATGCTCAGGCCGGAAAATACAGAAAACAGCGCTCCCCGTGTCTGGTCAGCCGCAAATTGTTCATTGAAGGACTCATCTAAAAAAGTGTACCGGAATTCCTGCGCCGGAAATGCCGCTTTCCAGGCTGTTTCTATGCTTTTGATCGTTGCCGGCAAATCGGTGGCCTTTACTTTGGCGTGCACGGTGTAGGCAACAGGCCGGTATATCATGACAAGAGGCTCAATAGGGTTGTAAGGCGATTTTTGGTGAAAATCTTTCACGACGCCAATGACCTGGGCATGCGGGATATCAGGGCGTCCAAACCACTTGAGTTTTTTGCCGATGGGGTCGGTCCAGCCCATTTTTTTTACCAGGGCTTCGTTCACAATGGCGGAATTGAGGGTGTCAGCCGGTACGCCTTCATAGCCTCGGCCCTGTTTCAATTCAATGCCCATCGTGCCGAGGAAAAACTCATCAATCCCCGTCACATCCAACCCGATGTCTTTCATTCCTTCCTTGGTTTCAATGTTGACCACATTTTTGTCTGCCCCGCTTTGGCCCGGTGAATACCAGGAACTGCCGGCAGCAACTACTGCCGGATTTTGCTGCAATGCTGTACGGAAAGCCATGACATTCGCCCGTTGTGCGCCGGGGGGTTCCGGTTGCAGCACGATGACCTGGTCTTTTTGAAAACCCAATTCTTTGTTTTTCAAAAAATTAAGCTGGTCGTAAATAACGCCTGTACCGATCAGCATGATGAGGGAAACGGCAAACTGAGCCACCACCAACCCCTGCCGCAACAGCCCTCCTCCCGTTTTGACAGACTCGCCCTTCAATACGGCAACAGGTTTGTATCCCGATAAGATGAGTGCCGGATAACTGCCTGCAATGAGCCCGGCCAAAACCAGTATGGCGGCCAACCCGCCCAGAATAGCAGGTTGCAGCAAAGCTTCTGTTGTCAAAGATTTCCCGGACATTTCATTGAAGGCTGGCAACAAGGCATAAGCCAATGCCAGTCCCAATACACCGGATATTGTAGCCAGCAGCGCCGATTCGGTCAAAAACTGCGCAGCTAAAGCCCCTCTGGATGAGCCCAATGCTTTTCGGATACCTACCTCCCGGGCCCGTCGGGTGCCGCGGGCCGTGGTCAGGTTGATGTAGTTGATGCAGGCCAGCAATACCAAAAAGACGGCAGTCAGGCCCAAAATCCGCACATAGGACAAGCTGCCCAACGGTTCGGGTTCGCCGTCCATGATGGAATGCAGGTGAATATCGGGCACCGGCTGCACCACATAAGCGATGCGGATGTTCAGGGGCTTAAAAATGGTAGCCATGTACTTGTCGTACATCTCTTTGATTTTGTTCTCAAAGGCAAGAGGATTGACGTTGGGGCGCAGTAGAGCGTATGAAAAAGCATTGAATTGGCCCCAATTGCCGCCATCCGCTGCTATTTGGCGGCGGATTTCGTGGTCAGACAGGAGTCCTTCTATCCGGATATGCGTATGGGCGGGCATGTCTTCCATCACCCCGGTGATTTTCCAGGTTTCATTTCGCGCATTGGTGAGTGTTTTTCCCAGAAAGCTGGTCTTGACGCCGAAGTATTTTTCGGCAACGGATTTAGCCAGGACTATGCTGTTTGGCTCTGCCAGTGCGGTGTTGGGATCGCCTTCCACAAAGGGCAGGGTAAATATTTTGGTAATTTCCGGCCCGGACAGGTAAAAACGAGTTTCTAAAAAACGCTTGTCGCCGTTCCGGAATTCCAGTTCGCCATTGCCCAGCAGGCGTACGGTTTCTTCTACCTCGGTAGGGTAGTCTTTTTTGAGGGTTTCAGCAGTAAGGATTTGGGAACTCGCCCAGTGGAATTCATTTTCTGTTTCGTTGATGTGCGCGCCAATACGCACCATGCGGTCGCTGTGGACATGAAACCGGTCGAAACGCAGCTCATCCGTCACATAAAGCAACAACAGCAAACTGAAGGTAATGCCTACCGTGAGTCCCAGCATGTTGAGGGTAGTATAGCCTTTGTCTTTGAGGAGGTTGCGCAGTGCAATGGTGAAATAGTTGATCAACATAGTCCCTTGTGTTGGTGATTCTGGTTTGGAATAAATGGTAACAAAAAGCATGTACAACTCTTATGCCATGAATTTAACACACTGATTATAAAACAATTAAATTGATTGCATTCATAAAAATCGTCCATTTCCGGACAGTGGCTGTACGGGATCGCACGGGGATTGCCGATCGTAATAGAGGAGAATTAATATTGAAGAATTCGCGTTATTAGTTATTGCAAAAACAAAACACAACTTACTGAAAATCAATTTTTTTAATCAATTTCAACTTGACGTTAACATACTGAATTATGAAACCTGAAACCATACTTATACGTAAGGCCTTAAAAGAAAACCACTACTCCACCCAAAACAACTCTGAAGCCACATAATCTCCAATCAACTTCCCCTTTTGGGTCAATAAAAACACCTCGCCCCTGCGGTGCACCGAACCGTCTTCCAGAAAAGGCACTACTTCGCGCATAAAAAATGCTTCAAAACGCTTACCCATGTTGCGAATGCGCGCCAAATCACACCCCCATTGCGTGCGCAGGGAAGTCATCACGTATTCGTTGTAGCGCTGTTCGGGCGTCAGGGTTTCCAACTCAAACAGTGCTTTCCAATCGGGCAATTCGGGCTCCAATGCTTGAATGTAACGGGCATTGTTGGCCACATTCCACTGGCGGCTGACCCCGTTGAACGAGTGTGCCGAAGGGCCAATGCCGAGGTAGGCCTCACCGGTCCAGTAGCTGGTATTGTGCCGGCTATAGCGTCCGGGTTTGGCAAAATTGGAAATTTCGTAGTGTTCGTAGCCGGCAGTATTTAGACGGTGCATCAGGTATTCCAATTGCCGGGCAGCCTGGGCGTCGTCAACCGGTCGGGCTTTGCCTTTTTTTACAAAATGATCGAGGGCCGTTTGAGGCTCCACCGTGAGGCAGTAGCAGGACAAATGCGGCACATCGAAAGCCAGTACTGTTTCGATATTGGCGACCCATTGAGCATCACTCATGCCGGGGGTGCCGTAAATCAGGTCGAGGCTCAGGTCGGTGAAGCCGGCGTTCAGGGCCATTTCAATGCACCGTTGCGCTTCTCCGCTGTTGTGGGCGCGGTTCATAAATTGCAGATCGGCGTCACTGAACGATTGGATGCCAATGCTCAGGCGGTTGACGGGTGTTTGGCGCAAAGCCGCAATTTTTGCTGCCGTCAGGTCGTCGGGATTGGCTTCCAGGGTTACTTCCGCGTCCGGTGCCACCGGAAAGAGGCGGTAAATATGCTCAAACAACCGGTGAAGTTCGTCTATTTCCAGCAGGGATGGCGTACCCCCGCCCAGGTACAGGGTTTGAACGACGGCATCACCAGGGTAATCCCGCCTGAGTTCAAGTTCACGCAGCATCGCATTCAGCAAGGGGGTCTTTTGCCGCAGCGAGGTGGAAAAGTGAAAATTGCAATAGTGACAGGCCTGCTTGCAGAAGGGAATATGGAAGTAAATGCCGGACATTGCACAAACTTAAATCTTTTTGGGATGGCCGTACAACTTTTCCCCAAAGTAAGCGCTCTTTTCCTGTGCATCACTTTGCTGCAACTCAAGTAAAACGGCGGTCTGGCGGCAAAAAGATACTTTTAGAAAAGGGAAAGGGGTTTTCAATCAGTTTCTAAGTACCTTTGCCGCGCGTTTTGCGAAACCAACGCATACATACCAGGATGAATAAACTAGTTATTGCCTTTTGGAGCCTGCTGCTCATCCCGACGTTTTCTTTCGCCCAGGAAGAATTGTTCAACTATGGAGAACCTAAAGAATACGAATTGGGCGGCATAAAAGTAACCGGTGCCGATTACAGCGACGACAACGCCATCATTAGTATTTCCGGCCTTCGGGTAGGTGACAAGTTGCGCATTCCCGGGCCTGAAGTGCCTAAAGCCATCAAAGCGCTCTGGAAATTACGCCTGTTTGAAAGTGTGGAAATTTTGAAAGAAAAGACCATTGGCGATGTGATCTTTTTAGAAATTGTCGTGCAGGAACGCCCCAGATTAACCCGGCATTCTTTCACCGGCATTAAAAAGTCCTTCCACGACGACCTGAACGAAGAAGTCAACAAACACTTGCTGAAAGGCGGTATTGTGACAGAAAACGTAAAGGTAAACGCCAGTGAAGGCATTGAAAAATACTTTGTTGAAAAAGGATACCTCGATACGCGGGTGACGGTTCGGGAAGAAACAGATACCTCCCGCATCAATGCCGTGGGTTTAGTATTCAATGTGGACCGGGGCAATCGCATTAAAATTCAGGACGTTACCTTCAGCGGCAACGACAACATGGGCCTGTGGCTCAAGGACAGCGGTTCGAACACCGTAGGCGGCAACTACATCGGGACCGACGCCGCGGGGAGCTCGGCCATCGGCAATGGTGCCGCCAAGCCGAATGTGCTGGTCGAGACCGCCGACAACTACATCGGCGGGGTCACCGGCACCCCGGGCCTGGCGCCGGGCAACGTGATTTCGGGATCCGAGGGCAACGGGCTTCAGCTTGCCAGCGCCAGCGCGACCAACAACTACATTCAGGGCAACCTGATCGGCACCAACGCGGCCGGCACCGCCATCCAGGGCAACGGCGT
>JABWAJ010000228.1 GCA_013361075.1 Saprospiraceae bacterium
ATGTCAAAAAATAAAGTAGCTGCCTGATATGCTGTTTGCTCGAGGTCCAGAGACCATGCTTTTTCCGACTCAGCATACCGGAGTGGCTCTATGCGCCGGTCCCAGTGCAGGCGGTTGAACCCAAAAATGGGCTGGATAAACCCAATGCTTACCGGGGTCGACAAATAGGAAATGAACCCATCGCTGCCGTTGGTTGGAAAGATGTCGATGCGCTGCAAGCCGGTTTGGGCAAACAGGGTGCCACCGGTGAGTGCTACCTGCTGCTGGATGCCAATTCCTACATTGTTTCGCATAAGCGCCCGGCTTACAAAAGCAGCATTGCCGTTGGGCAGGGTAATGGCCTCGATGGAGCGATTCAGATCCGGCAAGGTTGCATTTAAATTGATTTGGGGGCGCAGGTTTGCTAAAAAAGACTGGTACCGCCAGTAGTTGTTGCCAAAAGTAGTTTCAGCAATTTTGACATCCGGAGCCTGCCTTTGAGCCTTCGCAATAGCCTGTTCGAGGCTGAGCCGGAGGGTATCTTTTTGGGCGTTCAGGACGCCGGCGGCCAGCAAAAAACAGCCGGCAAGAAAAAGAGAAAACGTACGCATAAAAGGGTTCTTTTATTTTTGAACTCGTTGCAAAACGCGGGTGTGGGCACTAAGATACACCATAGGGCAATTATTAACGAATCCATCCCTACCTTTGCGCCTTAAACGGACCGTTTTTATGAAGATTCCATCTACCCGCCTTGGCGTTTTGGGCGGCGGACAACTGGGTAAAATGATGGCCTTAGCAGCAGGCAACTGGCATTTGCCCTTTTTTGCGCTCGACACTTCCCGTGATTTTCCGGCCGGCTCTTTTTGTACGGGCTTTGAGGAAGGCAATTTCAATCATTACGAGGATGTTTTGCGTTTCGGCAAAATGGTTGATGTCCTTACCATCGAAATTGAGCACGTCAATATTGCTGCACTGCTGCAATTGGAAAGAGAAGGCCGGGTGATCCACCCAAGGCCGGCAGCACTCCAAATTATTAAAGATAAAGGCCTGCAAAAGCAGTTTTATATCGAAAAAGGCTTGCCAACTGCGTCTTTTGAATTGTTTGAAACCCCGGAAGCCATCAGGGAGGCAGTTACTCGCGGAGCCTGGAAGTTGCCATTTGTTCAGAAAAGCCGAACAGACGGCTACGACGGGCGTGGTGTATCGGTTATTCGCACCGAACAGGACCTGGCGGAAAAGCTGTTGCCAGGTGCGTCTCTGCTGGAGGAAATGGTGCCCATAGAAAAAGAAATCGCCCTGGTGGTAGCCCGAAACAAGCGCGGAGAAACAGCCGCTTTCCCTTTAGTGGAAATGCTTTTTGACCCCGATGCAAATCTTGTTACTTTTTTGGCCTGCCCGGCCCGGGTTAGTCCGGAAATCGCCATCGCCGCAGAAGCTCTGGCCCTTGCCGCCATTGAAGCTTATGATATTTGCGGGTTACTGGCAGTGGAGTTGTTTCTGACCCCGGATCAACAACTGCTGGTTAATGAAGTAGCCCCCCGTCCGCACAACAGTGGTCACCATACCATTGAGAGTTGCAACACTTCACAGTTTGAGCAACACATCCGGGGGGTACTCGATTTGCCACTCGGTAGTACCAGTCTGAAAGTTCCGGCAGCTGTCATGCTGAACCTGCTGGGCGAACCGGGTTACGAAGGACCTGCTCTTTATGAAAATTTAGACCAGTGCCTCGGGATGGAGGGGGTACATGTGCATCTGTACGGAAAAGCGACAACAAAACCTTTTAGGAAAATGGGGCACGTAACGGCGCTGGGGGAGACACCGGAAGCCGCTATGGAAAAAGCCCTTAAGGTTAAGGAGTTATTGAAGGTAAAAGTTTGAGACAGGATAGATAAAACTGCGTTTAAAAATTGAGCAGAACGGTTGTTGAGGGGATGCTGCCTGCATGATTAAAGCTCCGCGGCTGCCCTTTCATCCAGCAACCAGAACAAACTGCCCGATTCCGGATTGACCAGCGCCGCCGGCAATTGCTCCCAGCCCATTCTCTTTTTTATGACGTTGGCTACCATCTCAGCTTTTGTTGCCCCGGTAGCGATGAAAACTACCGCTTCTGCATGGTTGATGGTGTTCCCGGTCACAGTGATTCTTTTTTGCCCGCTCAGGGGATGGTCAGCTACCTCAAAAGGAGACTCGCTGTAAAATAGATGCCGATTGTGCGGGAAAATGGAAGCTGTGTGTCCGTCATCACCCAGGCCAAGCATCAGGAGGTCGAATACAGGAATGCCTTCGCGGACAAACAGGTTTTGGCGGGCAATTTCCACATACCGGATCGCTTCCTTTACCGGGTCGGCTTCACCTTGAATCCGGAAAACCTGGCTTGCCGGAATCGGAACCCGGTCGAGTAAACTTTCTTTGGCCATCCGGTAATTGCTTTCCGAACTGTCAGGAGGAACACAACGTTCATCGCTCCAAAAGACCTTCACCTTGTGCCAGGCAATTTTATCCCTGTAGAAATTGGCCAGGTAGTCAAACACTGTTTTGGGGGTAGAGCCCCCAGACAAAGCAATGGAAAAAAAACGACCTTCGGGCGTGTTTTCGAGGCCGTTTACCAGCAATGCCGCAAAATACTGTGACAATTCGGCTGTATTATTGAATATTTGGATGTGCTTTTTCATCGTCTCAAAGATAAGACGAGTTTTGTAGTGTAAACACAGCACCGGGCACAATACTTCCCTGAACACGCATTTACACCACAAAACACGCTGTCATCTTTGGTTATTTTGCAATCACGAACCTCCGTGAAGTTGTTCCCGTTTCTGTGGTTAATTGCAACTGGTAGCTTCCAGCGGCAAACTCCTTCACCTTGAATTCAAGATTATCTTTTTGTGTTTGGCTCAATTGGCGCTCCAACACAACTTTGCCGGCAACATCGAGGATCCGTATATTCAGATTCTGAGCCATTTGCTCCAGATCGAAATCCACATTCAGCACATCCTGCACCGGATTCGGATAAACGGCTACTACATTGTTTGCAGTAAGGGGATCCTTAGTTCCGGTAGCCGGCTCTACGTTAAGACGGACTACTGGCACGATGTCTCTGCCAAAACCATTGGAACTGAATTCGGCAGTGGAGGGATCGCCAATGGCCAGCATGCTTGCAAAACGCGGTCTGGCAAGCACTTCCGGACCATTCAGGAAGACCATGGCACCATAATCAAAGGCCTCGCTGGCACCCAGAAATAAATCTGTCTCATCATCGGGTGCGGTGTATTCGAGCATCAAAAGATAGTGGGTATTGTTTTCCAATAATGCAGGCTCATCAAAATCGAGGGTAATTAGCTGATCCTCTGTTTCATTCCCTTCAATCAGGTAAGAAGCGAAGGTGACGAATGTCCGCTCTGTGTCCTGAACATTGCCGTCATTGTTGGTATCTGTCCATTGATAAAGGGTCAACTGCGGCGTTTCTCCTGCCAGACCTGTGCCTATCAGAGAGAAAGAACAGCTGGTTGCTGCGTAAGGCATGCTCAGGGCAGGCACAAAAAAGTGATTGCCATAAGCCCAGGAATGCGCTTCTCCTGTGTCCCAGTTATTGTCAGCCGGGACAATATTCCGGGTTTCACCCAATTCTTTGGCCCAGGCATTTTCAGTGACAAGGAATTCGAAAGATAAAGCATTGTCGGAAGGATCAAAATCTGCCGCATCTGCCGAAATGGTATACGTTCCGGTATAGCTACCCATTTCGGTTGGGGTAAAACTTCCCCCAAATGGAATGTTTTCGACAATGGTATTTCCATTGACCTGATTGTAATCGAGGTCGTCGTTGAAAACTTCCGGGCCAGCATCTTTGACAATACTCATATTGAGGGTAACCCCGGTTTGGGTAGAAGCGCCTACATTCGATATGTCTGCAAGAAAGTGGATGGGCTCAGCCATGGCCAGTGGTGTTGCTGCATTTTGGGCTATGGCAAAAAAGTTCTCGTTTACCCGCATGTTATTGGCTTCCTGTTCGATAAGGCGCACATCGTCTATGGCCCAATAATAGTAATTGGCAAGATACCGGAATTTTATCCGGACCTGAGAAGAGCCTACTGCACCAGGTATAGGCAGGCGAATGGTAGAAATAATGGCATTGCTGTTTACCGGAAGTTCGGTATTGATTTCTACCTCAGTCCAATCCTGGCCATTGTTGATGCTGTATCCGACAAAATATTGGCTTGTAAACTGCCTGGTCAGTTGTGTAAACTGGAGGCTAACCCCGGCAACACTTGTGTTGCTCAGGTCAATAGCCGGAGAGATCAATTCACCTTCCTGGACAACGGTACAAGGACCTTGTCCTGGCGTCATTTCATCGCCATTGCTGTCGTAAAGGTCTGAATTAAACACCATGGCACCATTGCAGGCGGTGCGGGAAGTCAGGGTTCCGTCGCCAAATGCACCGCCTGTTACGGTATTGTTGGCGGAATAGCGCCAGAGGTCAAATTCCTGAGCACCATTTGCACAGGAAATGTTGTTGATTTCCCAACCGTTCAGCCCACCGTTAAAATCACCTTCACCGGGTTGGTTACCCCAAACTACCAATTCAGGCTCGTCGGGGGCAATGGCTACGTTAATTGGTGTCAACAGCCGCAAAGCGTCGCAATTGGGTTTGGACAGCATGAAACACGGGATGGTGACCTGCCCGCCGACGCTAACATTTGACATCTGAATGACTGTAGTCGCAGTAGTGTTGTTGCAAACAATTACTGCAGTAGCCCCTGCATTTTGTGCGTTTAAGCATTTAACATCAAAATTGCAGCCACCGCGGTCAATCAGGGCTACTTTGCCAGCTACATTACTGGTAATGGCCTCACAACCATCGGTAAGGGGGCTTGTGCCATCCTGGGCAATGACCCATTCTCCGGCAAAACTTCCGGTGGAACAATCGCCAAAAGCGGCCCGCAAAAGCGGGTAATCAACGCCATTTACTGTGAGGGTGTGGAATTGTGCGCTAAGGGTGGAACTAAGTGTCAACATCATGGCTGCAATAGCCCAATAGCGCGAGACTGTACGTGAAGCTCGTGTCATAATTTTCATAGCTTTAAGTGAACAATAAAAATAATTAAGGCAGGATGAATAAAGAGGCAAGTTGCAAAGGGTCGGGGGCAAAGGAAACAATACCCAATCAAATCGAGTACATCAGAATTGCCTTTTGTCTTTTGCTTTTTGCCTTTTTATCAAATCCTGCCTTCAAAGAAACAAAAAGCCTTTCCAGGTTGTATGGAAAAGCTTTTTGTTTTACAGATTATTTAAAAAACTGTCATCTACTTTGCAACTACAAAACGGCGGGTTGTGGTGCCGTTTTCAGTGGTCAGTTGCACATTGTAGGTGCCAGCTGCCAACTGCTTCACGTTGATTTCGATATTGTCTTTTTTAACCTGGCTGTACTGGCGATCCAACACGACTTTGCCAGTTACATCCATAACGCGGATGCTCAGGTTTTCAGCAGTTTGCTCAAGATCGTACTTCAGATTCAGGATGTCCTGAACCGGGTTCGGATATACTTCAACCAGGTTGTTGCCTTCGAGCGGATCTTTTGTACCTGTTATTACTTTGGATGCATTCAGGCGCACAATTGGAACGAGGTCGGTACCAAAACCAGTTGAGCTGTATTCAGCCGTAGAAAGGTCGCCGATGGCAAGCATGCTGCCAAAACGCGGTCTGGCCAAAACATCCGGACCGTTCACGAAAATCATGGCGTTGTAGTTGAATGCATCGCTGGCGCCCAACCAAAGGTCAGTTACATCATCAGGTGCAATGTACTCCAACATAGCGAGGTAGTGTGCGTTGCTTTCCAGCAATACCGGCTCTTCAAACGCAACCGTAATGATGTCGTCTTCCGTTTCCGTGCCAAGAACGAGGTAAGAAGCAAAAGCGAGGAAGCTGCGCTCCGTATCCTGAGCATTGCCATCGTTATTGGTGTCTACCCACTGATACAGCGAAAGCTGTGGCGTTTGGCCTGCAGCCGCACCTGCACTTTGCGTAGCATCAATGGCAAAAGAAATGCTGGTTGCATAAATTTCTTCGCTGCCAAGATCAGGCGTAGCGTAGTGGTTGCCATAGGTCCAGGTATGGGCTTCGCCAGCGTCCCAGTTGCTTGCTGCTGGGATAACGATGCGCGTTTGGCCCAGTTCTTTGGCCCAGATGCTGTCTGTAACCGTAAATTGGAACGACAATTCGTTGTTGGACGAGTCAAAATCGTCAGCATCTGCACTGATGGAGTAGGTTGCTGCATAAGCATCAATGGCATCCGGTGTGAAGCTTTCGTTGAACGGAACGTTTTCAACAATAGAGTTGACGTTCACGCTGCCATAAGACAAGTCTTCGTCGAAAGCAACAGAGTTGTCCGACTTCAGGATGGTCATGTTCAGATTTACGTTGGTTTGCGTAGAAGCACCCACGTTGGAAAGGTCAGCGAGGAAGTGCATCGGCTCTACCAAATCAATTGGTGTAGCAGCATTCTGCGCAATGGCGTAGAAATTTTCATTTACCTGCATGTTATTGGCTTCCTGTTCGATCAGGCGAACGTCGTCAATAACCCAGTAGTAATAGTTGGCGGCATAACGGAATTTAACCCGTACCTGAGAAGAACCAACAACACCTGGCAAAGCAACGCGAACTACCGATTGAGTAGGGCTTGCGTTGGTTACCAAATCTTCATTAATTGGAATCTCGGTCCACGTATTGCCATTATCTGTGCTGAAACCAACAAAATAATCGCTTTGGAATTGGCGCGTAACCTGGAAAAACTGGAGGCTGACACCTGCTGCAGGCGTATTGCTCAAGTCGATTACCGGAGAAATGAGTTCTCCTTCCTGTGGGGCAGTGCAGGGACCTGTGCCCAGATCTTCAGGAAGCGAGCTGCCTCCATTATCATAAAAATCCGTAGCAAAAGCCATAGAGCCATTGCAGGTAGTCGGAGCGTTGATGACGTTGTTGCCAAATGCACCCTGAACAGAGCCATCGGCAGTCCAGCGCCAGAGGTCAAACTCCTGAGCACCGTTTCCGCAAGAAATGTTGTTGATTTCCCAGTTGTTCAGGCCACCATTGAAGTCGCCTTCACCTGTTACACCACCCCAGACTACAATAGCATCCGGATAAGGCGGGTAGGCAGGCGCAATCGAAACGTTGATTGGCGTAAGCAGGCGAATGATGTCGCAATCCTGCTTGGAGATCATAAAGCAGGGAATCGTAACCTGATCGGCAATGGATGGGGTAGCCACACCCATAGAAATTGGCGCACCAACCGCGTTATTGCAAACAATCACTGCAGTAGCACCAGCTGTTTGTGCGTTGAGGCATTTTAAGTCGAAGCTGCAAGTGCCCCGGTCAATCAGTGCAATTTTTCCGTTGATGTCATTTACAATGGCTTCGCACGCATTGGTAACCGGTGCTGTACCATCCTGAGCGATGACCCATTCGCCAGAATAAACAGTCGCATCACAAAATTCGGCGCTACCAAAGCCGGCAGGTACAGCATTGTAGTTGTTCCCGTTTACAGTAAGATTAAATTGAGCGTTCATTGTGGAGGAAACCCCAACCATGAACAGGACAAAAGCCGAAAGGCGGATGATCGCATGTGAAAATCGCATCATAGTTTGAATGATTTAATGAACAAAAAGAGTGTCGGAAATGGAAAGTTACGCTTTCGGTGGCAAAGAAATGCAAATCTGTTTAAAGTTTGTCAATCAAGTGACATAAATATAAGTTTTGGAATCATAAAAAGTTGCTCAATTTCTAAAGGCTTTACAAACGGGCAAAATGCAAAAGCCCGTGTGCAACCAACCTAAGATATGCACACAGGCTTTTGACCAGAAAAATTCCAAACTACATCTCGCAAGGAGGGTCTATGCATGGATTTGGGCTACATTCACATTCGCAACAGCTCCAAAAGTACCTTACCCGCAATTGATGAGTACTTCCGTTAACGGTCCTGTAAAATTCCATCCATGATAAAGTGAGTTGCTCCGGGCAGTCATTATGATTAGGGGAATGTGCCCTGCCATAGTTCGCTGCATAATTGATGATTTGTATTTGTTGTGCATCAGTTACGTTTGTTGTGGTTGGGGTAGTAGTTGAGCACAAGCTAATGCAAGCTGATATTCCATCGCAAAAAGTGCTTGCGTCAGAATCTGCGAATGTAATCTCAGTCCACCCTATTCCGCAATTGGGCATTTGAATAGATCCCCAACAAGATAACCTATTGTTTAATTTGCCAGTTGGAGGACTACCAGTGCTTCCTGCCAGAGTCGACCAAACACCTGTGCCCTGGTCACATGGGGCTCGGAACTCTACATTAGAATCAAGTTGATTAGAGTTAGTGTCTGGCGATAAGTTAACTTGTTCACAACTTAAGATAGTTGTAAAAATAAGAAATAAAATAAAAT
>JABWAJ010000229.1 GCA_013361075.1 Saprospiraceae bacterium
TTGCCCCTGGCTGGAGTAGTAGCAGGTGATGCCCCAAAGGTCTTTTTGATTTACCATGCGGAGGTCGAGGCCACAGGTAAATTCAATGGGCCGTCCGGTGGTTTCGTCAATGAGTTGTAGCGTATCGAGCTGGTCTGTTTTTGAATTCAGGACATACCAATCAAGGGATTCCCTGATGATGTAGAGCAAACCGTTGCCATTCCCGGTAATGCCCCGCATGATCGCTCCACGCTGATTGGGCGTGTCCAGTTTTTTTGCCAGGAAAGCTTTTACCCCGGGGCGGTTGTTCCGGACAATTTTTAGCCCGGTATCCATGCCCAAAAAGGTTGTTTTTGAAAAATCATTGCTGAAAACACAGGTAATGATTTCATTGGAACCATACAAATGCGGCGCTTCCCGGAACTTCTGGTTCGCATCGCACAGGTATATGTTTTTCATTTGTGAATAAACACCAACGCCTGTTGAAGCAACAAAAAGCAAGGCTCCTTTCCTGTCCTCCGACACATAATTGAAAATGCCTTTCTCCATCAAACGTTTGGTCTTGTAATTGCCGGGGCTGCCGGGAAAAATGCTGAACACCCCGGGAATGTTTTTAAAGGCAACATATAAAATACCCTGCCGGTCTTCGTGGAGAAACCAGGTTGGCGAGGGGTATTGGTGAGTACTGTCAACACTTAGTCCCAAATCTTTGGGACTGAACGTTTTGATAACCGAGCCGCGGGCATTCACGATGCGCAACCCTTTTTGGGTATCATTGAGCAGGTAGTTGCCGTTTTTGCAATGGAGCATTTGGGCAAGTGTACCGGTTTCTGTGCGCTGCTCTTTTAGCTCAAACCGTTGAACCAGTTTTTCGGCAACATAGTCGTATTGCCAGATGGCAACGCCGGTCGGACTGGTGGCCATGAGCAATAAATCGCCTGACCGGTCAACCGTGATGTGGCGGATGATGCCCCTGACTTCCTGCTGAATCGGGACAACTTTTTTGACCTGATGGGTATGGGGGTCCAGAATGTCAAAAAAAGCAAAGCCATTCTGATATAACAGAATAATGTTGCCTAACTTATCTTCTTTGATCTCTTTGATGTCTATTGCAGACAAGACGGGGCGGTGACTGGCGCCTCCACGTTTGCCAAAGGTAATGAATTCATAACCGTCAAAGCGGTTCAAACCATTGGTCGTTGCCAGCCAAACCAAACCGAAACGGCTTTGCAGAACATCGGTCACCAGGCGGTCAGAAAGTCCGTCATTCAGCGTGTAATAAACAGTTTGTGAAGGCACCTGTTGGGCGCAGAGCTGGTGCACAGCCAACAGCCAGCAAAGGCTCAGGATACAGGCAGGTAAAGTATTTCTCAGCATAAGCGTGTTTGCATTGTTGTCAAAAGACTTTAGGGGCTCTTTGTTGGCTTCTGGCCTGATAGCAGTTGAAAAGCAGCGGGAAAAATAACAATTTGGCAACAGAAAACTCTGTATTAAAGTTACTGACGCCAAGCCTTAAATCATATCTCTCCATCCAGTTTTTTTCGGATGACCTCTGCTTTGCTGTTCACCTGGAGTTTTTTGTATATTTTTTTGATGTGATCTCTAACGGTTTCTACCGAAATCAGGTATTTATCGGCAATCATTTTATAACTCAGCCCATCAACGAGACCCTGAACCACCTGCTCCTGCCTGCCGGTTAGCCTGCTGTCTTCATCGTCTTTTTTACTTGGAGAAAAATATTCTACCACTTTTCGGGCAATCGAAGGCGACATGTAAGCCCCCCCCTGATAAACGGTACTCAGTGCTTCCCGGATATTGGGCAAACTTGTTCGTTTGGAAATATACGAAACCGCACCGGCACACAGCGCTTTAAACACCTTGTCAGAGTCATCGTATGCAGAAAGAACAATGATGTCTGCATCAGGGCGCACCAGCCGGATATGCCGAATGCCTTCCAACCCGGACATTCCGGGCAAATTGATGTCCAGCAACAACATATTTAACGGAGTTGCCGGAGACAACCGGCGCAAAAATCCTTCTACCGAATCAGAGCTAAGCACAACGCTCACATCGTTTTGTGCTCCCATAAATTCTTCAAGATTTTCCCTTACAAGTTTTTCATCTTCAATAATCCCCAGGTATATCATGGCTTTGTGTTTGGGTATTACACCATTCAGGAGGTGTATTCATAGTGTTCATACAGATACCAGTCGCTAACCTGGGATAAAATTAAAGAAATTTTGGTCAATTAATGCAATGATTTTGCGGTTACGGTGCGCTTTAACGATGAAAGCTTCCTATTCATCTAAAGGATTTGGCTTTTTGCCTGTACAGGAGCTATCTTCCCACCCAATTTTGACCATTCTCCATCTGCATTGTTTGTGTTATGAAGACATTGAACAAAATCATCCTCGAAAGCATTGGCCAGGCCTTGCAACAGCTCAAAGGTAATCGCCTGCGCAGTTTTCTTTCCCTGTTGGGCATCTCCATCGGCATTTTTTGCATCATTGGAGTCTTGTCGGCGGTAGATTCTCTGGAAGACAATGTGCGTGGCAGCCTCGAAAAGCTGGGTAATAACATCGTTTATGTCAAAAAATGGCCCTGGGCCGATGCGAGTGATGACTGGTGGAACTACATGAAGCGCCCCAACCCCGACCATGAAGATTACGAAGCAGTGACAGAAAAATCGCGCTATGCTTCCCTGACTGCCTACCATGTTGTAATTGGGTTTAAAACTTTGAAGTTTAATTCTAACAGCGTAGAACAAACCGTGCTCATCGGTGCTTCCGAAGAGTTTGCCGAAATGTTCAAAATCGAATTTGCCCAGGGCCGCTATTTTTCCCCGGCTGAATACTTTTATGGTGCCAACAAAATCATCCTCGGTTACAAAGTTGCTGAGGGGTTATTTGGCCCCATAGACCCGCTTGGGCGCAGCATTAAGCTGGGAGGGCGATCTTATGAAGTAATTGGGATCATCGAAAAAGCAGGAGATGATTTGATCAATCCTTTGGATTTTGACGATTGCATCGTGGTCTCATACCCCAATGCACGGGGATTAGCCAACCTGAAAGCCAACCAGATTTTCGATGCCACGGTTACCGTTAAGGCTTCGGACAATGTCGGGTTAAATGAGTTAAAAGACGAACTAACCGGCATTCTCCGGGCGCACCACCGGCTAAAACCCAAGCAGGAAGAAGATTTTTCCCTCAATGAAATGTCTATGATTGCCAGTTTTATGGACAGTTTTTTTGGGGTACTGAACATACTGGGCTGGCTGATTGGCGGATTCTCCATGGTTGTAGGCGGCGTCAGTGTGGCCAACATCATGTTCGTTTCGGTCAAGGAGCGAACCAGCATCATCGGCATAAAAAAAGCCTTAGGGGCCCGGCGTTACATGATTCTGCTTGAATTCCTCATCGAATCCATCATCCTGTGCGTCTTTGGCGGGTTGATGGGCTTGTTTTTTGTCTTTTTGATTACCCAGGCCCTGACCGCCATTATCGGGTTTGACATTTACCTCGACCTTGGTAATATTATGGTGGGAATTGGCTTCTCAGTCATCATCGGCATTATCGCCGGTTTTATTCCGGCCATGCAGGCCGCCCGGATGGATCCTGTGGTAGCCATGCGGCAACAATAAATAATACCTGTTTCCTTCGATACTATATAAAGCGACAAGGGCAATAAGTGAGGGCGTCATTTCACAATGGCATCCTCACTACCCACGTTTTTTATGTGTCCTGCCCGCTTTTTTTGAAGCAATTCTGATTCCTTGGCCGGTATTTCCAATCTGCAAATGCCGGACACCCACCGGGGCTTTGAGGCCCTTGTTTCCCTTCTGCCAATTTCTGGCACGGTTTTAGCATAATCATAAATCAGGGCCCAATCTGCATCAAACAACCGGGCCATACTTCCCGAACCGAAGTCCCGAAAGCTGCATCCACTGAAAAATTCCAACTTCTGGCTGTGGCAATTCGCACAGTATATATTGTTTCAAGTGTTTCAGCTGCCCGGAAGCTTTTTGCAACCGGGCAGTTTTTTTTCTCTTTCGACCAATACTCCTCTTAAAGTGCCCTTACCCCCTCTTAGACCGACCACTTTCTAAATGCAAATGTTAAAACTGAAAATAGGTTTTCACATCCGCTCCCGAATCCAAACCAAACTTCTATCTTTGGTCGCGTTTTTTCGGACAGATTAAATGCTAACTTTACGGGTCTCAAAAACTTATCCCATGACGCGAATCCTCCCACTACTCTTGTTGTCATTGGCGCCAATTGCCGTCTTTGCTCAACAGCTTTCCTTGTTTACCCAATATCGGGAAAATGCCACCTTAGTCAATCCAGCAGCTATTGAAGGCGATTATTTCGCTTACGGCCAGAATTTGACCTTTGGCGTTTCCTACCGGACGCAATGGGTCGGCCTGGCAAACGGTCCCCGCACCCAAACCTTGCGGGGGTCTTATCTGAATACAGAATATTCCGGCGTTACTTTGCTGGCTGGTGGCCACCTCATCAACGACCAAACGGGGCCTACCGGCTTCACCGGCTTCTACGGACGCATTGGCGGCGTGGTGAGCGGCGATCCGGAATACAGTGGCCTTTCCATCGCGCTTAGCGCCGGTCTGGTGCAATACCGCGTGGATGCATCTGATATTCGTCTCCGCGATCCGAATGACGTGATCGGCGAGCAGGACCAGGCGCAGCTTTTTCCTGATGTAGGCCTGGGCCTTTATTATTATCAAATGGTTGGCGACGGCAATTTCTTTTATACAGGCGTATCCGTGCCACAGGTCATCGGCCTTGACCTGACCTTCCAGGATGAAAATGGCGAGTTTTTTACCAAACGCGTCCAGCACTTCTACGGCCTCCTCGGCTTCTATAAATTTTTCGACAACGATAGTTTTCTCGAACCTTCCATTTGGGTAAAATACGCCCCCAATGCGCCGATTAACGCGGACATCAACCTGCGTTATCAAATGCCAAGCAGCTTTTGGATCGGTACCGGGGTCTCCACAGGAGGAAACTTCCACGTCGATGCCGGGGTCATCATCGGTCAGAATACTTTTGACAATACGATCCGCATTGGCTATGGTTTCGACTACTCCTTCAGTTCTTTCGGCCCAACCGCCGGGAGTACACACGAAATCAACCTCACTTTTTCATTTGAAAAATAGAAGCACGGTTCTTCGCAGCAGTTCGCTGTAAGGAGACTTCGCTTTCCGGATCTTGTATCTGACAGACGATAGAATGTCTCATGAGTAAAAAAAGAGAGTCCTGCATCCCAAACTTATTTGGTTCCATGAAAAAAATTCTTGCCCTCCTCGTTTTTGGTTTGACCCTTGGCGTTTCAGCCATCGCGCAGCCAACCATCAACTTTTCCACAGAGTCGCCCTGTAACGGGCAGAACTTCTGTATGGATGTTACGGTGGAAGACTTTACAGACATTAAGTCCATGAGTTTTACCATCCAGTACGATCCATCTGTTCTGGGAAACCCCAGCGTTACAGGATTCGGATTACCGAACCTCGATTCTGGCGATTTTACCATTGATGCTGTTAATGGGTTCATCATTGTGGTTTGGGAGGATTCGCCCTGCGGCTCCCCGACACCAGGAATAGATTTGCCCGATGGCAACCTGATCTTTCAGTTGTGTTTTACTGCCATGGGCACATACGCCCAAACAGCGGAAGTGTGCATCGCCGGCTTGCCCGTTCCTCAGGTCTTTCGGGAGGGTACCGGGTGCGCCAATATTGGTTTGATCAGTACCTGCGGACTGGTTTCGGTTTGTGTGCGCCCGGTTGAGTTGCTCATTTCCTCGGCCACGGCCCAGGAAGGCGATCTGGTATGCGTGGATTTCCGGGTAACCGGATTCGATGCACTGCGCAGCATGCAGTACACCATCAACTGGAACCCTGCAGTATTGAATTTTGAAAATGCCGTTGTCGGCAGTGTCCCTAACCTGAGTGTAAGCAGTAGTTTTGGTACTCCTCCTGCTCTTCCGGAAGGGACAGCTACCTTTACCTGGAACTATTCGTTGCCCGATCAGCCCGGGATCACCTTACAGGATAGCTTTCTGTTTTATCAGCTTTGTTTCCGCGTTGTCGGAAACTGCGAAGAATCTACACTGATTGAAATATCCGATGCGCCAACCATGATCGAAGTAACCAACGACATCGTGGCGGGCACCAACATCACATTCCTGCCCCGGGTAGGAACAGTAACGGTTGATGATTGCGATCCAACCGGATTGCAGATCAGCGCCAATTGCGGCGGCCCTGTTAACTTGAACGACAACGTTTGCGTTGAAGTAGTGGCCGGTGCCAATTTCAACAACATCTCGGATTTTGCCTACCTGATGCACTGGAACTCCAGTATTCTGGACTTTACAGGGGTTCAGGCATTCAACCCATTGATCGGCAACTTTAATGCAAGTGATTTTAATGTTTCACAGGTGGACAACGGCGTGCTCGGGGTCAACTGGGAATCCACACCATTCCCGAACGAAACCCTGCCTGCAGGCACCGTGATGTACGAGGTTTGTTTCGATGTCATCGGACTTGGTGGCAACAGCCCCATTACATTCAGCGACCCGTCGAATGTGCAGGTAGGCAATGGTCCCAATATCGGGATCAATCCGACCAACTGCGAAGTACAGGTCATACAGCCGGCCGGCGTTGTGATGGAACTCCTGAATGCAGAAGCCATCCCCGGCGATGTTGCGTGCGTGGATGTGAGCGTTTCCAATTTTGATGAAATTCTCAGCTACCAGTTTTCCATGGCGTGGGACCCGACCCACATGGAATTTCAGGGAGTCAACAATATTGCGCTTCCGGAAGCGAGTATCAGTAACTTCGGCCTTGGTGCTACGGCAGCAGGCTTGCTGTTCTTTACCTGGGATCCGTCAACAGACTATACCTTACCGGATGGTACCGTGATCTTCCAGCTTTGCTATACCATGCTGAGCCAGCCGAATATCTGCGACAACCTGGAGGTTGTGGACCTTCCTTTAGTTCCGGAAGCCATCAGCACTACGTCTAATGGAGAAAACATCGGCATCAACAGCAATTCTGCCGAGGTTTGTACCCTGTTTCCGGAAGGCTACGGCCTCATCGTGGAAGCCGCAGAAGGCGATCGTTTAGATACGGCCTGTGTGGCTTTTTCTGTGACTTCTTTTGATGACATCACCGATACGAATTTTGAAATTAGCTGGGATCCAAGCTCCCTTCAATATACCAGTGTTAACCTGGCCAATACCTGGCCGGGACTGGCATTAGTGAATTTCGACATATCCAACACTGGAGTTGGTTCTATTACTGTGGATTGGTCAAATGCGGCTGGTACAAGTATCGGCGCTGTAACCGACACCACCATTGTGTTTGAAGTCTGCTATGCCTTGATTGGTACTCCCGGCGAGTGTTTCCCGGTTGAAATATCGGATACGCCTGCTCCGGTTGTTCAAACCCTCAATGGAGCGGGCAGCCTGCTTGCTACCAACGGGGAAATGTGCATTAAAGACCGTCTGATTATTGAAAGTGTGACCATTACGCCTGCAAGTTGCAATGACATTTGCAATGGAACCATAACGCTGGTAGTTACCGGCGGGCAAGGGCCACTTGGTACTACCTGGACGCAAGGTACTTTTACTCAGTTTACCCCCCTTGCAGTTGGCGATTTCTGCGCTACTGCGGCCACAGGGGATACTGTTTTTGTCCGTGTATATGATTTAGGTACCAATCCTGCGCTTGCTTTGGATACGTTCTTCATTATTCCGGTTGGACCTAACCAACCAACAGCAGATGCTGGAGAAGATAAGGTTTCCGGATGCAACCCCGAAGGGGCCATTGCAATTGGGACAGGATCAACAGGAGCGGGTTATACCTATACATGGCAATCCGTTCAAGGGATGGTTGTAAGCATGCAAACCATGTCCGGTTTGTCTCAGTTGCTGCCAACAATTGGTGAATATATATATATTACTGACAACGGATTTGGTTGCACCGCCAGGGACACCATGGAAGTACTGGCGCCGCCCGTACCTATAGCCGATGCCGGTGCCCCTCAAACCATAGATTGTATCAATGAAACTGCTTCTTTGGACGGATCGGCCTCCACGGCGACAGGGGTTACCTACCTCTGGACTGCTCTGGACGGCGGTGCCATTGCGGCTGGTGAAGAAGACCAGGCTGTGGCTACAGCTACTGCGCCGGGGTCTTATGAGCTGGTGGTGAAATTTGTGGCTACCAACTGCGAAGCCCGGGATACTGTAGTCATTGCCAATGGAGAAGAATTGCCGAACGCCAATGCCGGCGCGGAACAACGCGAATTGGGCTGCACTGGTGCAGCTGTCACACTCGATGGTTCGCCTTCAAGCAATCCGCCTGATCTCAACCTGAGCTATCAGTGGTACGATCCAA
>JABWAJ010000230.1 GCA_013361075.1 Saprospiraceae bacterium
CTGAGATACAGGTGCCAAAAACCACTTGCCGGGAAGAGATGTGCTCTTCTCAGACTTTTTTTTGTTATAAACCGGGAAAAAGGGTGCGGAGCGTTTTGGGATTACCGGCAGTAGATGGTTGCGTCATAGGGAAAGGGCAATTTGGAAAAGGCTGGAGTTAAAAGCGTGTTGCCTCAATGAAAAATGCGTTTTGTGCCGGTTGTATTGTTTGTTCATCATGCCGTAGGCGCCTAATAGTAGCGGCTCCTGCTGCGTGGTGCGAAAACGTTGGAAACCATAATAAGGCCTCCGCCTACGATAAAAGCCCCCGTTGCGATGTAAAGGATTAACATGACCATACGTTTTTGAGTGAATAAATGTTTTTTTACGATATGTCCATGAGGGCGGGTGCTAAGATGAGAAAAAAATGTCTGTTGCAACACAAATGGAAGAAAAAATTTTATGTTTTTTTTAACGCTTTGGAGAATCGTGCCGGTGGTGCAAAAAACGACGGATGATGTTTTGAACCGCCTCTTCAATCTGAACGAGTGAAAGCTCTTCTACTGCTGTGTAAATCAGCATAAATGCATATCGCTCTTTTTCTACATGTAAATCGCGGTAAAGCCGGTGTTTGTTGACCCGGTAGGCCTCCCGCATCAGGCGTCGAATCCGGTTTCGGTGAACTGCTTTTTTAAATTTTTTCCGTGGCACACTCATGGCCGTCTCTACCGGGAACTTAGCCTCCCCGTCAGGGTCCAAAGGCAGCCAAACTAACCGAAGCGGGTATTTGGCAAAAGAATTGCCTTCGGAAAAAAGCCGTTCAATGGCTTTCCGGCTGCATAGTCTTTCTGCTTTGGTAAATGAAAAATCGGGCATGGGTACGGTTGATGGTTGACGGTAGACGGTAGACGGTGGACGGTGGACGGTTGATGGTGGACGGGCCCGTCTATCGTCCACCGTCTACCGTCAACCGAAAAAAAATTTCGGCTGAAAGTTATGGAATTTTTCAAAGGCTGTGTCTTAAGCTGCAAAGTTATTGTATCCTTTAATGTATAGACACATGCATACCTATCCTGAAGAAAATGTACTTTCCATTAAAGCCTGGGCCGAAGCAGACCGCCCCCGCGAAAAATTGCTGCTGAAAGGGCGGCAAAACCTTACCGATGCCGAGCTGCTGGCTATTGTGCTGGGATCCGGCTCCAGAAGTGAAACAGCAGTCGGGCTTGCCCAGCGCATTCTGTCGGAAACCGGAAACAACCTGAATGAACTGGGAAAACGCAGCATTGGTGAACTGAAAAAATTTAAAGGTGTGGGCGAAGCCAAAGCCATTTCCGTCATTGCTGCACTGGAACTGGGGCGCCGCCGGCAAGTTTCCGAAGTAGGCACCAAACCTCAGATCTCGTGCAGCCAACATGCCTACACGGCTTTTGCTTCAGTACTGTCTGACCTCCCGCACGAGGAATTCTGGATACTTTTGCTCAACCGCGCCAACCGCATCATTGGCAAAATACAGGTTAGTTCGGGCGGCATCAGCGGCACAGTGGTGGATGCCAAAATCCTTTTCCGCCGGGCCATTGAAGGCAATGCCGTTTCCGTCATTCTGGGCCATAATCACCCCTCGGGCAATACCCAACCGAGCCAGGCCGATCTGGAACTGACCAAAAAATTGGTTCGTGCCGGCGAAACCCTCGACATTGGGGTGCTGGATCACCTCATCCTTGGGGATAAAGGGTATTTCAGTTTTGCGGATGAAAGTCTGCTGGGAGGGTGAGGGAAGCAATTTAGTTTTGCCACAGGCACATTATTGTCTGCGATTTATTGGCCCCGGTGGCCTACTTCCCCAGTCTGAAATTCAGGCCGGCCAGCAGGGCCAGAGAACGGTGCCAGATTCGGTCAAACGAAAATGTTTTGGGTTGTACGTTGGTGAGGCCGATGCTGTACCGCGCTTCGAGGTTGAGGGAAATCATTTCATCGAGCGCCAGATCCGCACCAAACCCCACGATTGCACCGGCATCTGATGGTCTGAAAAAATCCGTGCGGTCTTCTGTAAAATCGCCATCCTCCTGTGGAAAAACGAATGTCTGCTTGATTAATTTGGCGAAATACCCCCCGGCATAAGGGCCGTACCGGAATTTTCCGCTGCCGAAACGCCATTGTACGGTCAGTGGAATAACTAAGTAATCAAAATGGTTTTGAGTATTGGTCGTTTCCGAAATGGGATTTCCTTCAATGTCCGTCAGGGTCGCTTCCAGCCGGCTGCCCTTGCGTTCAATCAGTACTTCTGCCCGAATGGCGAGTCGGTCGCCCGGGTGAGCAACCACACGCATGCCAATCGAACCTCCCGTTTTAGTCTGGCTGCTGAGTAGCTCATTATTGTGGCGTTCATTCGAGAAGTTGGGCCCGATAACCAACCCGCCCGACCAGGAAAACTGAGCCTTGGCGGCAAATGGAACGGTTACAGCACACAAAGACAGGGCATAGATGAGGTGCAGGTGTCGCATGGATGATTGGTTTTGGTTTTGCTTTTGGTAGAACGCAGGGCAACAATATTATTTGGGTAGGAAGAATAATTTAACGTTGAAAACCGGGTGGCCGATAAAATACCGCACCTATAACCAACCTGCTGTACTCCTGCTGATTGCCTTTTGCACTTAAATTGCTTTTTTTTGTGAAAAAGAAGTTGATGATTATTGAATTTCCCGATGCGGCATTGAAACAAACACCACAATATGCTACTCCCGGAGCGCTTAAAACAGACTTCGCGGTATGGCTATATGAACGGGAAGTCTTAACCCTGGCTCAGGCTGCTCGGCTGTGCGATCAAACCCGCCTGCAATTCCAAAAGACTTTAAAATCTAAGGGCGTGTATTTGCACTACTCGAGTGAAGATTTGAAGCGTGATGTTCAGAATATGTAGGGGTTACTATGCTACAGCGCTTGCAGGAGAATAGGTTTGAATAACATTTTACCTTTCCATTACGCATCAGACAAATAGTTTTTTAAATTTGTACATAAGTGTGGGTTCCCCTGCGCATTCCTCTGATATCCAAACTGAGACACTATATGTTTTCATTCTTGTCCAACCTTTCTGACAGGGCTAAACTGCTGGTTGCGGTATTGGTCATTTCAATTGCCTCCGTTTCTGCCTTTTTGCTGTTTTCCAACCGGATTAATGCCGGAATTATAGGCGCGGTTATTGGATTTATCCTTTTGGTTAGTCATCCAGTTTGGCTACCGGAAAGCAAAACCCGGATCCGTTTAGCCTCACTCGCTCTGGCAGGTGCTGCGGTACTGACTACAAGCATCTGGCCAAATCTTTTGGTTGAAATCGTTCGCTATTTTTCGCCTGAAACTGCAACGCAATTGGCAACTACCCTTGCCAGTGCGACTTCTATTCCGGTACTGGTTTTTATATTGATCGCCATTTTTCTCGTCAATTACTTCTCACGCGACACCACCGCGATGGGGAAACACGATACTGCCATTGACAAGGATATTCCTGATCCTACCTTTAAAGAAAAGATGCGCGGCGTGGTGGAAGCTTTGGTGGACGACTTGAAAAGCATAGACAACAAAACCAACTGGAGCATGTCCTACTTCACACCGCTGGATGCGGAGGTGGAAGTCAACACCGGGCGTGGGCGCGAAAAACGAATCACCGAACTGCTCTCCGCTATAAAAAGATCCAAAGAGCGGCTGTTTATGGTGTTGGGCGATCCTGGCTCAGGGAAAAGTGTGGCTTTGCGCAAATTAGCCCGCGACCTGGCTGCTGAATCAGAAAAAACGGGCAAAATTCCAGTCTACATCAACCTGAAAGAATGGTATGTGGAAGAAAAGTGGACGGAAGAGCAACCGCCAACCGTTGAACAACTGAATGCTTTTGTATTGCGCAACCTGAAAAACCGGGACATCGTCACTACCCGCTTTTTTGACAAATACTACGACCGCCTGTATGAAACCGGTCGCCTTTATTTCATTTTCGATTCTTTTGATGAAATCCCGTCTGTGCTGGACGAACGCGACGGTTCTTTCCTGATCCACCGGCTTTCTGAAATAATTTTCCGCTTCCTGAAAGGCGCCCGGTTGGAATCGCAGGGCGTGCTGGCTTCGCGCATTTACAGAAAACCCACAAACGAATTCCAGAGTAATGTGACGCTGGAAATCCGGCCTTTCAGCGAAGAAAAAATCATCCAGACGCTGAAACGCTCCAATATTTACAGCAAAGAACTTGCAGAGCGGCTGTTCAAGGAGCGCCCCGAATTGGTGCCCATCGCCAAAAACCCTTTTATGGCAACCTTGGTGGCCGATTTTGCCGAAAACAATCAAAACCGCCTGCCTGCCAACCAGGCAGAAATGTACCGCAGTTACATCGAAAAAACGCTAAACGATTGCAGCGACCGCTTAGAGCGGAAAAACATTGACAAAGCAACCGTTTATACCTGCTGCGATGTGCTGGCACGAGAAATGTTCGAGGTTTATGGCCTCGAAGCGCCGATAGATAAAATCCGGAAAAAATACCCGGAACTGCCTTTGGAGGAAGTGACTGATATTCTGCGTTTTGCGCGATTGGGTCGGGGCGTATCCAACGATGTTTCCAAATTCAGTTTTGTCCACCGCCGTTTTGCCGAGTATTTTTTTGTGCAAAGCATGCTCATGGGCGAAGTCAACATTCAGCCGGATTCCATTCCTACGGATTCTCAGCAACGGGACGCGCTGGTGTTGTATTGCGAAGTGGCCGAGTTTGAAAAGGCTAAATCCATTGCTGATTATTGCTGGAGCGTGATCGCGGAGGTGAATAACCCGATGGATTTGAGGAGTATTCACTGCTTAAGGTTTTTGAGGGATGCGTTTCGGGGGAGGAAGGAATGCATCGCAGGGTTTCAGGATGCGTTGAAAGTTTATATTGGGGAACAATTAACAGAAGACAGTAATCTGGTTTCGGCGAAGTTGGCAACGGAAGCGATTGGGTTGATGGATAAGGAGGGGATGGAAAACTTGCTGGTCCAAAGTATAAAACTAAATAACTCATGGATAAGCGAATGTGCAGTTAAGTCTTGTTGGCATCTTGATAACCTTAATGTTGTTACTAAAAAGAATCTCTTCCTCTACTTTAACTCTGTTCCGATATTAGATGTATTGAAGCACTATAATGAATATAAGTTTTTCCTTTCATTATCCAACTCTTTTTTTGTATTTTTAACATTTTATCAAATTAAATTAACGAGATTTATTCTGATAATATTATTTATCCTTTCATCATCAATCCTTTATCCTGGCCTACTAGTCACTTCGGTTGTTTTGTTTATAATGTTATTGATAAATAAAATCCATAGAAAATACGGCAAATGGTACATTCGCCGAAATAACTACGGGTTAAAAAGAAGCTTTTTCGATGATAGCTTATCTGTATTCTCAATCAGTATTTCACTCATATCAATTGCTTTGTTATCATTAAAATCAGCAATCAATTTAAAGCTATTGCCCGAGCCAAGCACCTTTACTACCAGTGACTTACATCCAAATACTTACTTAATACTAATTATTTTTATTTTCAGCACAAGCCACCACGAACTCTATTTACATTTCAAATTAAAAAGCCTGATCGAAGCTATAAACCTTGGAACTAAAAACAGTCAAATATTTACAAGATATCAAAGCAAAGAATTTATTTATACTTTACTCACCCTTGTTATATTTGTATTAGTGGCCGTTTTTATGAACAATATTTTGCCTAAGAAAATCAGCAGCGTACTTGGCTCAAGCTTCTTAATACTAATGTCAGTTCTTATTGCTGCTGGCTTGATATATTCGTTTATCAATGAAATTAAAGAGTACAAAAAACAACGAGAATATTTAAAAAAAACCACAAACAACACCAGCCGATGGCAAATTTTTTCAGCAATTACTACTTTATCAGAAAAATATAAAATTCGATATATCGAACATTTAGAATCTAAAGTCAAAACCGTCACCGGCGAATGGCCCGACCCCCTCTTCCTCAGCGATAAAAACAGCGAGGTCATCACCCGCTTAGCGAAGCTTGAAGAAAAGTGGCTGGGCTTAGACCGGTAGCGTGCTGTATTTCCGGATATTTGGGGGTTGTCCACCGTTTACTAAACTTTCGAAGTTTAGTAAACGTCCAAATTTGGGGACACCCAACGTTTACCAAACTTTTAAAGTTTAGTAAACGGTTCGGCTCATACATAAAAAAAAACCGCAGCGCTTCCGACGGCGCTGCGGTTGTAAACTATGATGCATACGTAATTACGTCGAGAGAAATTCTGATCAGTAGCCAAACAGCTCTGTCAGCGAGAGCTCTTTCACTTCGCCGTATTTTTTCAGCATCTCTAAGTTCACTTTGTCTTTTGACGCCACGAGGCAATAGGTATAGGGTTTGCCTGCGATGTAATTTTTGTGAAACGCCTTCACATCAGCCATCGTCAGTTGGTCCAGTTTTCCATAGATTGCCTTGCGGAGATCGTAATCGAGGCCTTTGCGGCGGGCATCTAAGTAGGCGTAAATCGGGCCATCCTGGCTGATGCGCTCGCTTTCGTAGGTCTTTTTCATGTTTTGTTTCGACTGGTCCAGCACGATCGGTACTTCCGGCATCTCGGCGATCAGTTCGTTCATGCCATTGATGGCATCTTCCAGTTTATCCGCCTGCGTACCTACATAAGCATTGAAGGTAAAGGGCTGTTCTTTGCGGCCCGGCGTCTGGAAAAATGCAAAGGTGGAGTAAGCCAGTGCTTTGGATTCGCGGATGGTCTGGAACACGATGGTGCCCATGCCGCCGCCGAAATAGCTGTTGAACAAATCAACCACCGGTGCCATCGCCGCATCGTAGTTGCTGGCGTTGCGCACCCAGTTCAGTTCTGCCTGTACCATATCATAGTGGGTAAACAGAATCTGGTTTTTGTCCTGCGAAATGTGATTAAACGTCGCTGCCGCCGGATAAGCCATGGCTTTTTCGGGAATGCGGTGCAGCGTCTTGAGCTGCTTCTGAAGGCTTTCCTGGGTTTCCGGACCGTAGTAAATGATTTGGTGCGGATACTGGAAAATGCCGTTCAGCACACTGACCAGGTCAGCAGCTTTCAGATTTTTCAACTGCTCGTCGGTCAGGCCACTGTTGAATGGGTTTTTCGCACCGTACAACCCATAAACACTCAGCGCCTGGCGGATGGCATTGCGGTTCAGTTTTGCATCGGCGCGGGCCTTCATCAGGCGGCCTTTCAAAGATTCGAGGGCTTCTTCGTTGGGTTTGCAATTCAGGAAAAGGTGCTCCACCATTTCCACCGCCTTGCTGAAGTTTTCGCGCAAGCCGCTGATGCTGATGGTGGCTGTTTCATCCTGAACAGAGAAATTGTAGTTGCAGGCGATGTTGTAGAAGGCCTGGCTGATTTGTTCGGCCGTGTATTTGTCGGTGCTCAGAAATTGCAGGTACTGCGCAGCCATACCAAGGCGGCGGTCGTTCCAGTTGCCCATTTCAAAGCGGTAAGACAGGCGGAACAGGTCGTTTTCCGTGTTTTGTACATAAAACGTTTCGCAGACGCCCATTTTTCCCTGCTGGAAAGCTTTTTTGAAGTCAATCCACTCCGGTTTGGTCGCTGTCAGCGGCATGGTGTTGACTTTTTTGGCAAAATCAGACTCCACATCGCGGTTGAGGGTGATGGGCGTTATGGTTGGTTTGTCCACTTTTACGATGGATTTGTCCTCGCCCTGGCGCTTGTACACGATCACATAGTTGTCGCCGTAGTATTTGTTGGCAAAATCCACCAACTGCTTTTTGGTTACTTTGCCCATCGCATCAATGAACCCGACCTGGCCCGGCCAGCCATCGCCTTTGGTTTTGATGTAATTGTCCATGAGCGTATTGGCGCGGAAATTGTTACTTTCGGCTCCTTGCAGGGCACCGAGTTTGTAGTTGGCGGCTGTTGCTTTGATCAGGCTTTCCTCAAACTCGCCTTTGCGCAGCAAATCCAGCTGCGACAGCAGCAGTTGCTTCACCTCGTCGAGAGTTTGGCCGGCTTTCGGGCTGCCATTGAGGCGGGCGATGCTGTAATCTTTGTAGACGGAAATGTTCGAGCTGCCACCGAGTAGTCTCTGCTGTTTGTTCAGATTCAGGTCAATGAGACCCGCCTTGCCATTCGACAGGATTTCGTCAACCAGCGTTGCCATCACTGCAGCTTGTTCGTCTACTGCACCCGGCAAACGAAATCCGATGGCGATATTTTCAGGCGTAGGGCCGTAAACTTCGCGAACGATCGGCGCGGTAATCGGTGCTTCCGGTGCTGCACTGTACTCCTTTACTTCAGACGACTTCATGAAGCCCATGTGCTTTTCAACAAGGCTTACCGCGTAGTCAGGGTCGAAATCGCCCGCCAGAATAACGGCCATGTTGTTGGGCACATAG
>JABWAJ010000231.1 GCA_013361075.1 Saprospiraceae bacterium
AAGAAGCATTTGGCATCATCCATGAACACATAATCCGGTTGGTTTTTTAGAACCGTGTTGATGTCTTACTATCTCCCTGTTGAAGTTTGTCATAAAGTGTGCAATTTTTTTGCCGCTCAAGTAAGGGTGTTTCGCACCCTTGAGCTATTATTAACCCGTTTTTTATAAAGAATTCCTACAGATGAGTGCAAAACTACGGAAGCTCTTTGCGCCGACAGTCGTTTTTTTGTTGACGACCCTGGTGACGCAGGCGCAAAATTATCTGATGAACGGGACGCCTATCAATGACTGCGACGGCTTTTTCATTGACAGTGGTGGAAACAGTGGTCCCTACAGCCCGAATCAAAACCTGACTACGACCATTTGCCCGGGAGGGGGAGGTGGTACCCACATTCAGCTTTTTTTTCCCAACATTCAACTTGGGGACGGTGATGTGCTTTGTTTTTACGATGGGCCCAATACTGCGGCTACCCAGCTTACCTGCTCTGATGATTTTTTACCGGGGGCTCCAATTACGGTGCAGGCGACGGCCGTTAACCCAAGTGGCTGTCTTACGGTTACGTTTACTTCGGATGGCAGCAGCCAGGACAATGGCTGGAACGCTGAGATTCATTGCATTGCCGCCTGCCAGAACATTCAATCTCAATTGGTTTCGACGAATCCGATCGTTGAGCCAGCCGACACTGGTTGGATAGATGCCTGCCCTGGCCAGCGGGTTTTTCTCAGCGCGCAGGGCATTTACCCTCAAAACGGTGCAGTGTACAACCATTCTGACTTTACCTCAAGCTTTCTCTGGGAATTCGGAGACGGTTCGATGGCTGTTGGCCCTACTGTTTCCAATATTTACGACGAGCCGGGCGGCTACGTGGTACAGTTGACCATTACCGACCAGTTTGGTTGTAAGAATACCAATTACATCAACCAGCGGGTACGGATTTCAACCCGCCCCTCTTTTAATGTAAACACCGATCATTTGCAGCAAATCTGCGTAGGCGACAGCATCCAGCTTAATGCTGTGGTGGACACCATTTTAGCAGATTATGCGCTATCGGTTATGCCTACCCCCAGTAGTTTTCAGGCAGGGGGTATCCTTTCTGATTCCCTGCCGCTACCTGATGGTACAGGGACCAATTATGAAACTTCCATTGTAATCACGCAATTTTCTCCCGGCCAGGTGCTGAATGACATCGAAGATTTGCTCAGTATTTGCATTACAATGGAGCATTCCTGGATGCACGATCTTGATCTTTTTATTACCTGTCCGGATGGCACTCAGGTCAAATTACAGGATCAGGAATTCATTGGCAATGAAGTTTTTCTGGGAGAACCCTATGAGTTAGACGACTTCAATACCCCCAATCCTCCGGCACCGGGTATCGGATGGGAGTATTGTTTTACACCCGACGCCGCACAAACCTGGACACAATATTCCAATTCGCACCCCAATATTGAATCCTTACCGGAGGGAGAGTATGCATCGTTCGAATCTCTTGATGCCTTACTTGGGTGCCCGCTGAATGGCGAATGGGTTCTGACGGTTCAAGACCAGTGGGCACAGGACAACGGTTGGGTATTTGAATGGAGCGTTAATTTCGATCCTCTCATTTTCCCTGATCTGGAAACTTTTACCCCTCAAATCATCGACTATTCCTGGCAGTCCCACCCTTCGATTTATTTCATGCAACCGGATTCAATCGGTGCTTCTCCGCTCAATGCCGGAACGGCCAGCTATACCTTTATGGTGATGGATGATTTTGGCTGTACCTACGACACCACTGTTAACGTCAATATTCTGCCGGCAACCCACCCCAACTGCTACAGCTGTCAGGAAATCCTGACACCGGTAGACGACCGTTTGCTTTGCCAGAATGAGAACACTGTATTGAATGTAACGGGTACGGCTGTAACTTCCAGCCAGGTGACTTTTGAAGCTTCTCCATTCTATCCGATCGGCTTCTCCAATCATCCGCCAGCCAATCCGTATCGCTCTACGATTGCCGTGAACAGCATCTCACCGCTTGTCTTATCGAATCCCGTCCTGCAATTGTTAAGTGTCTGTATTGATATTCAAACCGATTGGTGCAGCGACCTTAATATTTCGCTGCGATCCCCTGCAGGTACGGTCATTGACTTATCGTCGGGCAACGGTGGCAGCGGCGACAACTATACCAATACCTGTTTTACACCTTCAGCGGCTACGGCCATTACAGCCGGGGCAGCTCCGTTCACCGGGAATTTCAGGCCGGAAGGCAACTGGAACCTGTTGTCCGGCACCCAAATCAACGGGAACTGGCAACTTGTGGTTACTGATGCCTTTGGCATCAATCAGATCGGCAGGTTGAACTCCTGGACCATTACCTTCCTTTCTACCAACAACATCACTTATACCTGGACGCCCTCACAAGGTCTGAGTTGCAACAACTGCCCTGCTCCCACTGCGTCACCGAACGTGACCCGGACTTATATGGTTCAGGCCACCGACAGCTATGGATGCACCCAGCGCGATACAGTCACCGTTGGGGTTGTGAACGACATCAATGCCCCCGTGGTATCCTGTGAATCGACAGCTGATGGTGAAATCACCTTTTCCTGGACACAGGTAGACAACTTCACGGATTACGAAGTCAATGTCACCATTAACGGATCTAGTTCCGGTTGGCAGGGTCCCGTTTCTGATTTGTTTTTTATCGTTGGCAACTTAGTCAACGACGACAACGTCAGCATTGAAGTCCGCGTCAATACTGGTGGTGCTTCGCTGAACTGCGTCGTGGAAAGCGGGACCGGGACTTGTGTTTACAGCAATTGTACCCTCACCTCAGCCCTGACAAGTACCTCACCGGTTTCCTGCAACGGCGGCAACAACGGGACAGCTCTTGTTACCGCTCAAAGTGCGGAAATGCCGCTGACCTTCTTCATCGACGGATCCCCCATTGGCCAGTCTTCAGGCAGTTTTAGTGGCCTGATAGCCGGCAACCACGCCATTGCTGTGGTAGATGGAGTTGGTTGCTCGGACACCTTGTTGTTCAATCTCGCTGAGCCGGCGGTGCTTTCAATTCCGTTGCAAATCACTCAGGCCATCAGTTGCCACAACGGTAATAATGGTCTCATCAGTGCCATTCCGCAAGGTGGAAACGGTGGCTATAACCTATCCTGGAGCGGCCCTGCTATCCCAAATCCAAACGGTATACCTGCCGGCACTTATGCGGTGACGGTAACAGATAATAAAGGATGTACCGCAACCAATAGTATCGTACTGGCTAACCCACCGCAACTTTCGGTGATGTTGCTGGCCAATGCTCCCAACTGCTTCAATACAGCTGATGGCAGTATGGAAGCCATCGCCACGGGAGGTACCGGAACGATTACCTACACCTGGTCAAACGGATTGCCAACCCAGCCCATCCAGTCGAACCTGGCTGCCGGCAATTATTGTGTAACAGCAACCGACCAAAATGGCTGTACCGCAACAGCCTGTTCCAGCATTTCAGCACCTTCTCAGTTGGTGATCAATTCCATTACGCCAAGTCCGGCGGATTGTTTTGGTAACAATACCGGTTCGGCTTTTGTCGTGGCTTCCGGCGGAACCCCCGTTCCGGGAGGTGATTATAATTTTGCCTGGAACGACCCTATTCAGCAAGTAAGTGATACTGCGGTTTTCCTGTTTGCCGGAAACTATTCGGTTACGGTTACAGATGACAACGGATGTCAGGTAACGGGCCAGGTGGCTGTTCCGCAACCTACGCAACTTGTGGCCAATATGGTAGCAGTGGATGCGCTTTGTTTCGGCGAAAATTCCGGTAATGCAACTGTCGTTCCCGGCGGCGGCGTTGGCCCCTATACTGTAATTTGGGACACCGGTCAAACCAGTACGACAATCAATAACTTAGTTTCCAATGCCTACCATGTTACGGTTACTGATGCCAATGGCTGCACTGCGCAGGGCATTGCCAATGTGGGGCAACCCAATACCCCCGTGGCGGTGGCTGTTTCCCAAACTTTTACCGGTTGCTTCGGTGCCAATGACAATGAAGCCAGCGCAATGCCATCCGGTGGAACGGGCTTTGGGTACACCTACACATGGAGTAACGGGCAAACAGGCCCAACGGCGATTAACCTGCCACCGGGTACCCAATCTGTAAATGTTACTGACAGCAATGGTTGTTCTGTTTCCGGTCAGGTTAATTTGTCCGACTGGGAAGACATTGACGTCAACATCATTGCTATCGAACCGACCTGCTTTGGCGACGCAAATGGCCAAATGGGGATTAACGTTTTTTCCGGCGGAGCCGGTACTGCCAATAATGCAGCAGATTATACCTTTAACTGGAGCAACAGCGGCTCCGGCCTCACGATCCAAAACCTGCCTGGAGGCATTACCTACTCCGTAACGGTGAGCGACCAGCAGGGTTGCAGTAAGGTCTTTTCGAGGGCTTTAAGCCAACCACAGGACATTACATTTGAATTTACACATACTGATGTCGCCTGCAATGCAGGTACCAATGGCAATGCTACTGTAGTCAACATACAGGGAAGCCTGGTAGGCGGATACACCTACCAGTGGAGCAACAATGCCGGCAATCAGGTAACGGTTACCGCCAACAATCTGGCAGCAGGCCTTTATTTTGTGACCGTGAGTGACGCCAACGGCTGTAACAGCGACGGGCAGGTACAAATTAACCAACCAACCGCTCTTTCCATTTCGATGGCTGCGGAAGACGAACCTTGTTTTGGAAATGCACTGGGCAGTGTGATGGCTACTGTCAACGGAGGTGTTCCGGGTTATACCTACAATTGGTCGGGGCAGCAACAAACAACAGCCATGATTACTAACCTGCCAGCAGGTGTTTACACCGTAACGGCTCAGGATGCCAATGGCTGCCAGATCAGTGCCAGTGCAGAAGTGTTGCAACCAGAACCAATTACTGTGTCTATTGCAACAAAGCCTGTAGACTGTTTCGGTATGCAAAACGGGTCCATAACCATCATTCCTCTGGGTGGTACAGCCCCTTTCCAGTACAGTTTGAACAACAGCAGTTACATCGGTTCAGGGACCCTGATTGGTCTGGAGGGTGGCGAATACACCATTTACATACGTGACCACAATGGATGTATGCTGATTGAAAAGGCAACAGTGGCCTCTCCACCTGAATTTATGGTTAATGCCGGGGTGGATACTACCATTACCATCGGAGATCTGATTACCTTGTCAGCATCTTCGGTCAATGGTTCGGGAGAAGTTTTGTACACCTGGTACGAACCCTACGATAGTACCCTTAGTTGTTCAGAATGTCCTGATCCTCAGGTATTGGCCACCAATACCATCACCTTTGAGTTGTACGGTGTTGATGAAAATGGCTGCGAAGACAACGATTTTGTCAATGTCTTTATCCGCAAACCCCGGGTATTGGTGGTCCCAACCGGCTTTACACCCAACGGCGATGGCGCAAACGACAGGCTTTTGGTTCATGGAAAAGAAGGTACCATCGTCCGTACGTTCCGTTTATATGACCGATGGGGAGAATTGCTGTATGAAGCCCGCGACTTTGAAGTAAACGACGTCAACATCGGCTGGGATGGCAGTTTTGCCGGTAAGATGATGAACGGCGGAGTTTATCTTTGGTACGTGGATGCAGAATATGCAGACGGCGTCCGTGAGGTCTTCAAGGGTCAAACGACATTGATTCGATAGTTTGTATCCCCGGACAGCACCGGCGGTACCTGAAAATACAATTGTTTTTACTGTAAAAATTGTTGATTCGTTGATTGGGGAATCAAACACCCCAAATCAACGAATCACCAGACAAATCAAAACACATGCGCAGAAACTTTACACACCTCGTTCTCTTTTTACTGGGTTTACTCTGCCAGGCAAATTCCGGTTTTGCTCAGGATGCCCGTTTGTCTCAATTTTATGCTGCCCCGTTGCAGGTCAACCCCGCAATGATTGGTGTTTTCGACGGGCAGTCGAGAGTCGTCCTCAATTACCGTGAATTATACGCCAGTGTACTGAAAGACAATCCTTTCCGAACTTTGGCCGCTAGTTTCGACATGCGTTTCCGTGTCATGCGCGGCGATTATGCCGGATTCGGACTCAGTGTGATGCGCGACGAAGTAGGGGTAGCAAATTTCAACCGGGTACGCGCCAATCTTGGTGGATCGTTTCTGAAGCAGCTGAATGGCAGCCGTTATTCGCGCAGCAACCAGTATTTGGTCGTTGGAGCTCAGCTCGGGATCGGGCAGCGGGGATTCGACTGGGGCAAACTCTGGTTCACCAACCAGTTCAATATTGACCAGGCTTTGGTGGATTACGGTTCGGATCCCGGCGAAAATTTCGATCAAAGCAAAACCAATGTCTATCTCGACTTCAACGCTGGTCTGCTTTGGTATGCCCTGTTCGATAATGACATGAGCATTTACGTCGGTGGCTCTATGCACCACCTTAATGAGCCCAATATTTCTTTCCTCGGCGACGACTCTGAAAAACTTTACTCGAAATGGGTGGGCAATGCCGGCGGTGAAATTCCTTTTACCCGCAACCTGAGCCTGCTGCCTGCTGTAGCCGTTATGGGGCAAGGTCCGTCGTTCAGTGCTACTTTTGGCGGTAATTTCCGTTTCACAAACCGCGACTGGAAAGAAGTAGCTATCCGGGCCGGTGCCTGGGGGCATTTAGCCAACCAACTGGAAGCCAGCAAAACATTGGACGCAATGATTTTCACCGCAATTCTGGAAATCGAACGCTGGAATTTTGGCGTCAGCTACGACGTTACTGTTTCCACTTTGGCTTCTGCCAATAACTCCCGTGGTGCTTTTGAACTTTCCCTGATTTATACGAGTAAAAGCAAGGATCGGGTACGAACGGTATGTCCGAAGTTTTAATTTAAGACTTTAGATTTAAGACTTTGGATGTTAGACTTGGGGCGTTTTCAGCCGATGAGTCTAACATCTAATAAGATCTACGGCAACTTTCTTAGAAAGAGATGCCTTATCTGTAATTTTTTTTAAACACCTGGGGCCGGCCTGATAAGGGGCCGGCCTTTTTTGTGCCCTCCGGATGTTCAGGCATGAGGTAGCAAAAAATTCTACCCTTGTGTTTAAACCCGTCTCTCTATTCACCGTCATACCCACAGCATTTGCATTCCATAAGCTTTTTCCTTCGCTTAAAATCCAATAACGTATGGACAGAAGAGCTACTCTGGCCGCTTTTTTCGGCAAAAAACAAACAGCTGCCATGCCAAACAATACGCAGGAAACCCGGCAGACGGGGGGGCGTACGGCGGCTATGACAAGTATTTTTCAGGTCACATCCGGACTTGAACCCTATTCCGGCCCCTGGGCTTTTGAACAGGCGGCCCATCTGCTCCGGCGGACGATGTTTGGCCCAACTTACGAACAAATTAAAACAGTGCGCGACCAGGGAATGAACGCCACGGTTGCCCAGCTTTTTCAGGACCTCCCGCTGCCTGCCCCCCCCATCAATTATTACTTTGAAGAAGATCCCAATGTACCGGTGGGCAGTACCTGGATTGATGCACCGTATTCCACTACCGTAAACCTGGCACAATATCGTGGCCGGAGTCTGCGGGGGTGGACGCTTGGGCAAATTCTGGAAGAAGGGATCTCTGTAAGGGAAAAGCTTGTGTTGTTCTGGCTCAACCACTTCGGAATTGGCAACGTCAACGACCCAAAATTCAACTACCGCCATTCCAACCTGCTCAGAACGCATGCCTGGGGGAATTTTAAGCAACTGATCAAAGACATCACCATCAGCCCTTCCATGCTTCGTTTTCTGAATGGCAACCAGAATACCCGGATCGCACCGAATGAAAATTATGCCCGGGAGTTGCTGGAATTATTCACCATTGGGAAAGGCCCGCAGGTAGGCCCAGGCGATTACACCAATTACACCGAAGACGATGTTTTACAAATGGCCAAAGTGCTCACCGGCTGGCGCGACCGCGGGTACAATACCCTCAACGCCGCTACGCCTGTTGAATCTTTTTTCCAGGCCAACTTGCACGATACGGGGGTAAAACAGTTGTCGCACCGCTTCGACAACGTAACAATCAGCAATCTGGGCAATCAGGAATACGCCCATTTGGTAGACATCATCTTCCAAAAAGACGAAGTCGCCCGCTTTATCAGCCGAAAACTCTACCGTTGGTTCATTTATTACATCATCACCGATGATGCAGAAGCCAACGTCATTGAGCCGATGGCCCAATTGCTGATTGCAAACAATTACGAACTGGCACCCGTGCTCAAAGCCCTGCTCAGTAGTGCCCATTTCTACGACATGCTGAATGTAGGCCCGATGATCAAAAATCCGCTCGATTTTGTAGCCGGCACCCTCAAGCAGTTTGAAGTAGCCATGCCCGCCGACGAAT
>JABWAJ010000232.1 GCA_013361075.1 Saprospiraceae bacterium
CCGCGGGCAAGGCATTTTAGACCAGTGTTACGAAGCATACAAAAAGCAATTTCAAAACAAATACGATTTTGCCATCACCGAAATTTCCATCAAAAACCAGCGCTCCATCAACGCGCACAAGCGAATCGGTTTTTCAGAAATTCACCGCTATTTTGCGCCCAACGGAGAAGAATGGAGCGTGGTGATGTGGGAATGGTGAGTTTTTAATTTCGGGATATTTGGAGAAGTGGCCGGAAGAAAATAAATTGAGCCAAATTGGGGATGTCCCCAAGCAGATACGATAGCATGACTGAATCTATTTATACAGACGAAAAGGGAAGGTACCTGAACAACAACCCGACCTGGCACACCGAAGATTCTCCCTGGAAAGCCCGGCAGATTCTGAAAATGATTGCTAAAAATCAGTTACCACTCCAATCCATCTGCGAGATCGGTTGTGGCGCCGGAGAAATTCTCAACCAACTGCATCAGTTGCTGCCGCCGGAGGTAACGTTTACTGGCTACGAAATCTCAACCGACGCGCTGGAATTTTGCAAAGAACGCGCCAAAGACCGGCTGGAATTCAAGATGCAATCTTTGTATGAGATTGAAACTCATTATGACCTTTTGTTGATGATTGATGTTTTTGAGCACGTTGAGGATTATTTTGGTCTGATCCGGGCCGCTGGCGAAAAAGCGACGTATAAAATATTCCACATCCCGCTCGACATCACTGTTTTAGCCGTTTTTCGCAATACCTTGCTGGCACCCAGAAAATCCGTTGGGCACATTCAATATTTTACCAAAGAAACAGCCCTTGCCACGTTGAAAGATTGTGGTCTTGAAATTATTGACCACTTCTACACCCCTGCCCTGGATTTGCCCAGCAGCCAGCGCACCCTGCCTTCTAAATTTTTCTACCTGCCCAGAAAAATCCTTTATGCCATTAATAAAGACTTCGGTGTCAGGTTGTTGGGCGGATATTCATTGATGGTGTTGGCCAAATAATCCGGCACAAAACAAGCACGACTATGCACAGGAACACAAAACTGATTGCTGAAACCATTTTGGTCTTTCTCCTGATCAGCATTTTGGCCGTTTGGGTGCAAGGGCTGGCCTTGTCGGTTGTTTGGAAAAGGCTGATTTACGGGCCAATCTTGTTGTTCCAGGGGCTTTGGTTTTACCGGTTCTACATTGTGGGGCACGAAGCGGCGCATAAAAAACTATTTGCTGAAAAGCCTGCACAAAACGATTTCTGGGGCAGTGTCGTCTTGTTGCCGCTGATGGTTCCGATTACGATCTACCGCAAAATCCACTATTTCCACCACGGTTTCAACCGAAAAGACGAACACACCTCCAATCTGGATACTTTTGTGGTAAAAAGGCCTCCGGGGTTGGTCAAAAAGGCTTACTACCACATCGTCTGGTACCTGAGTGTTTTTTTTGGGGGCTTTTTCATCCATTCCCTGGTTTCAGTCGTCCTGTTTTTATTCATTCCTCCCGCTTTGTCGGTGAAAATCTCCCCGGCGTTCAAGGGCTGGACGATGCGGGACCAATTGAGTTCCATCGGCCTGTTTGCCCTGGGCATTTTGTTGCACTTGTCCGTTTATTGGGCTTTTGGAAAAACCGTTTACGTTTACACACTGGGGTATCCGATTTTGTCTTTTGCGTGGGTATTGTCGCTGCTGGTTTATATTTTCCATTATGACACCACCATCGGCGACGGGGTACGCTACAATGTGCGGTCCGTGAACTACGTACCGGTCATTTCCTGGATTTTGATGAATTTTAACGAACACGCCACCCACCACCAATACCCAAACATACCGTGGTACGAATTGCCGGAAAAACGAAAAGCACTGCCGGAGGCTTACCACGCACAAAACCAGCGTACCTGGAATTTTTTCAGAGCCATCCTCAACCAGCTTAAAGGGCCAAACATCGTTCATGAGCACGACCATTAGGAGAGCACAAATTGAAGATGCCGCCGCTTTTGTTCGTATCAAAGACCAGCTACCCCTGCCCCTGGCGGATGGCGGGACCACAACCGGCGGTTTTTTGTTGGGAACAAACCTCGATACATACCGGCATTACATCAAAGATGCTTACTGCCTGGTTGCAACAGGGGAACAAGGGGTGGTAGGTTTTGGCATTTTATTACCCGATCCCCTGCTTCGGGAATCCGAGGTCTGGCAAAAACGGGACCATGCAGCCTGGTACATTGACTTGCCTGTTTATGAAAAGCAAAATCTGTGCTATTTTGAACAATTGGCCTTTTTGCCGGGGCATCGAAAAACGGTGCTCAAACTGTCTTACAACCTTATAAAGTGGGCTTTCGACGCCGGTCATCACGCTTTGTTCACCACTACAGTCAACAAACCTGTTCGCAATCTGGCGGCGCTTCCCTTCATCAAAGCGGCCGGAGGCATCCATGCCGGAAATATTGATGAGGTGTACCCAAGTATTGGCCCCATAAATTCCGATATTTACCTGATGTTATCGGGGGTGTTTTTTCAGAAAGCCCGGGCACATACCTTGTATCCTGTATTTAAAAGTTGACCGATTATGGCCGGATACCGAAATGCCTTTCTCCGGTTTTTCAGAAAGCCCGGTGCACTGTTGCCAACCCCCTGGCTGGCGGCGTGGAGCGGCCAGCGTTTTATTGTCCCGGTTTACCACGCTGTTGCTGACGAAAACCCGGAGCACATCCGGCATTTATACCCCGTTAAAACGGTTCGGGAATTCACCGCAGACCTCGATTTTTTGCTTAAGACCTACCAGCCCATCCGTTTGGCAGACCTCGAACTCCTGCTGAACGAGGGTATTTTCCCCAAAACCAATGCCTTTCTGCTGACGTTCGACGACGGCTTGCGCGAATTTTTTGACCTCATTGCCCCGTTGCTTTTGCAAAAAGGCATCCCGGCCATCTGTTTCCTCAACAGCGATTTTATTGACAACCGGGGCTTGTTTTTTCGATACAAGGCCAGTTTGCTGATTGGGACTTTTGAACGAAAAAAGGAACAAGCATCGAACCCTCTGGTAACACAATGGCTCAGGCAATATGCAGCCGGTGCAAAAAATATCCGTTCGGCGCTTTTGTCCGTTTCCTATCAACACCAGGGCGCGCTGGACGAACTGGCCGCTGTAATTGACTTCGATTTTTCGGACTATCTGACCAGGCAACAGCCATACCTGAACAGCGGTCAGGTTGCTTCGCTCCAAAAACAAGGCTTTTTTTTTGGAGCGCACAGTTGCGACCACCCGGAATATCGTTTTTTGTCTCTGGAAGAGCAAATCCGGCAGACCAGGGAGAGTGTGGCCGACGTTTGCGAACGCTTCGCCCTACCCTACCGTACGTTTGCTTTTCCGTTTACAGATTACGGGGTTTCGAAAGCGTTTTTTCAAAACTTGTACGGGCAGGCACCCGTGCTCGACCTGTCATTTGGCTGTGCCGGCTTAAAAAAAGACAGCTTCCCCCGGCATATCCAACGCATCCCGTTTGAAACGGGCGACCTGAGCGCAAAAGAAATCCTGAACAATGAGTACCTTTATTTTTTGCTAAAAGCCCTGGCAGGCAAAAACCGCATCCGCCGGACATGATCGAAATCAAGTTATTGGACAAAAAAGGCCTGGCCGAATACCTTTATTCCGACGCATACATTCAGTCGCCGGTTATCCCGGTTACCCGACACCGGGCATTGTCGCAAATCCGGAATCCGCGGGCGGAAGCAGAAGACGTGCTGCTGCTGCTGGCCTACGAAGGGTCGGTCCTGGTCGGTTATCTCGGCGTTTTGCCCGACCGCATGAACGGCAGCCTGAAATGCGGCTGGATGTCGTGCCTGTGGATTGCCCCCGAGCACCGCGGAAAACAAATCGCCCAAAAACTGCTGCACCATTGTTTTGAAGCCTGGGGGCAAAAAATACTCGCCACCGAATTTACTGCCCCGGCCAAAAAGCTTTACGACAAAACCGGCCTATTCCGGGATTTGCAGATAAAACGCGGCCTCCGGCTCTACCTCCGCTCTGACCTGTACACCTTGTTGTTGCCCCGAAACCCGTGGTTTGAAAAAATCGGCTTTTTCCTGAAAGCTTTTGACGCGGTGGCCAATGCCGTTTTGGATACCCGGTTTTTATTTTGGAAACCCGGACACAAGGGGTTAACCCTGGAATACATCCGTGAAATAGACGAAGAAACGGCACTTTTTATTGAACGCACGCGCAGCGTAAACGGCTTCCAAAAAGGTGCCGCAGAGTTGAATTGGATGCTCCAAAATCCGTGGGTGCTTTCTGCACCGGAAAAAGACGATTTCGGGAAGCGCTACCATTTTTCTTCCACTGATTGTTCTTTTGATTTTCATGCGGTTAAAGTCAAAAATCAGGCCAACCAACTCCTTGCATTTTTGATTTTTTCCAAACGAAACCGCTCGCTTAAGCTGCCGTTTTGTTATGTAGAAACGGAGACAGACGCCGTTTTGCAGGTCCTTGATTTTCACCTGCACCGCTGGCGGGTGAATGCGTTTACGGTATTCCATCCTGCGCTGGTGGAAAGGTTGCGACAGCGCCAAAGCCTGCTTTTTTTAAAACGGGAAGTGCGGCGGCATTACCTGATTTCCCGGGTGTTTGATTTAGAAACTTCCGGTTTTGAAATTCAGGACGGAGACGGGGATTGCGGGTTTACGTAGGGTTATCAGGACAAATATTGCTTCATCAGCACCAACTGCCCCAAATGGTACACATCGTGGTGCACCACCCCGTGCAGCAGCACCGAAAAGGTGTGTTTTTTGCCGGGCACAATTTCCTGCATGCGCTCGTCGGCCATGGCTTCGAGGAGCCCGAGGAGTTCGTGTTGGGAAGCCTCCAGCCGCACCATAATTTCCGACCAGTTTTCGGCCGTTACCGGCGGGAAGTTTTCTTCTTCCAGTACTTTGTAATCGGCGTCTCCTTCCAGTTTGGCGATGGCGTATTCCCGCCAGGCCAGCATATGCCCTGCCAATTCGCCGACGGAGTGGCTTTCTCCGAGGCGTCGGGAAGCCAATGCTGCCGGGATGTCCCTCAGGATGTCCATCACTGCCGGGCCGTGCCAGGCTTCGCCGTCAAATGTGCGCCGGAATTGGTCAATAAGGTGGGTGCGTGGTGATTGCATGGTTGTTTTGCTCTTGTTTGCGTGTGGATCAAATGTAGGGATTTTTTGGGAGTTTTGGAGATGTAAAGAGAATGGGTTAAATTTGGGGATGATTTCGATGTAACCATATCAGCCTAACCAATAGCCAATGCCGATCAGATTCGATGAAAGAGGCTACATTATACCTCCGGAAAAAGATGAAATGAGTTTAGAAGAATTCGAGGAAATATTCGTCAAGTCTTTTCCAGCAAGTTCTACCAGAGAAACTTTATTTGCCGGTTACATAAGTTACATGAGGCATTTCAAAGTAGAGATCGCAGAAGATTTTATTCACTGGATTGGAGGAAGCTTTACAACAAAAAAAGTAAATCCCAACGATATAGACCTTGTGACCATTATCCCCTATGAAACTTTTGAAGCGCACATCAAGTTGATAGAAGAAAAGTTTAGGAAGAAGAGCTTTTCCACGTATGGTATAGACGCATATTTTGTTGCAACCTATCCGGAGGGGCATGAAAAATTCAGTTTGTACCAAGGCAACTTAGCTTATTGGAACAATCAATTTTCAAAAACGAGGAAGAATAGAGCGGGACAGCGATTTAAACGGGGGTATATTCAAATCACTTTCCAAAAACAGGAATTATGAGCCAAGCAGGATTTGAAGAAATAGCTGGCCGGGCAGTCAGAGCCAGCGAACTCATCGAAGAAATCATCCAATTAGATGAGTTATTAATGCTTCACAAGCAACATGATGCGCATGCTTACGAGATGCAGCAATATTTGGACAGGCGTTCGGGGTTCGCAGAAGAATTGAACAGGTTGCTGAATCCTCATCACCTTAGGGTTGTATTTGAGGGGTGAATTTTTTAGATGAATTTGAAATCTACACTATAAACTGGAGAACGACTTGGCTTCTCCTAAATTTCAGATTGACTGGGTTGTCATTGTAATAATTACAGATATGGATAGGAATGTTTTAATTAATCAATTGGAGCTATCATACAGTCCTTTGTCTAACTACCTTTTTAACAAACTTAAAAGCGATCTAATAATTCAAGACATTTTAGAATCCAGCAGTTTGTATATAATTGCTCAGAGACCTGAAATCAGTTTTGAAAAAATCATTCATCTTCAAGAAAAGAAAGCCATTCAATTTGAAATACATCAAAAAAATAACCCTGAAATCCTTGAATGTGAATTCCCATATTTTCAAGAAAACATCGCCACAAATCTCAAAAAGGGATTAGCAATTATTTTAGAATGGAATAACCCGTCTCAAGTCAATGACACATCAAGTAATGTGCATGGAATCAGGATTTCTGAGTTAGATTCAAACCCCGACAAGCCACTCATTTGGTTTTCTCCAGAGAAATTCCTACAGAACTACTGGAAAGAACTTATAATAGCTGAAATCAAAGGGGATATTCGTGAATTCTTAAAATATCAGGTTCTTTATATTGGCCAAACTACTGATCAGGGTCTCTGGGAAAGATTAACTGGCCATAAGCATTTACAAGATATATTATCTCTTGATAATCCTTTGGTTTTTGGCGCTCATCCTACCCACGAAATAGCATTATTATTATTTGACTTTCAAGACACCATTTCTATAAGAAAATTCGGAAGAAATTCTACTGCTTCTGATGAAGAAATTGCAGATGCATTGATAGGAAAGGACATGCCTAATCGGAAAACTATTTTCTTAGATGCCGAGAAAGCTTTGATAAAAGCAATGCAACCAATACACAATAAAATAAAATTTAAGCAATATCCTGTAAGTAGTCGCTCCTGAAATACATTCAACGCACTGCCAATCAGTAAATTATCATCAAAAACCCTTGTTTTTATTTGCAAGGATTCGTATTTTACAGGCGAAAAGCTTGCAAATTATGAAAGGTGAATTACCGAACCCGAAACAAGGGAATATATTTCAGCCGAATTTACACCAAATAGTAAACCCGGCACATGAATTAGTGCTTTTGGCCCAAAAAATAAATTGGCAATATTTCGAACGGGAATTTACTCCCTTGTATTCGAATACAGGTAAACCGTCGAAGCCAATTCGGGTAATGGTATCCTTGCTGTTGTTAAAGCACATGTATAACCATGGAGATGAAACATTAATGGATGCATGGGTTCAAAGCCCCTATTATCAGTATTTTTCAGGAATGGACACGTTTCAATGGAAGCCTCCATGTGATCCCAGTGATTTGGTTTATTTCCGTAAGCGGATTGGAGAATCAGGGGTAGAGAAAATATTCCATTATTCTGTACAAATCCAGGGGCCGGAGGCATTGGAAAAGAAATTAATTGTGGATACTACTGTGCAGGAAACAAATATTACTTTTCCTACGGACACAAAATTGCAGGTTAAAATTGTAAAATCGTGCGTAAAAATCGCGGATAAAGAAGGGATCACATTACGCCAGCGGTATCCCAGAAAATTAAAACAGTTGTTGCAGCAATGCAGGTTTAGTCACCATCCCAAAAGAAAAAAAGCCGGAAGATCCGCCAAGCGACAGATTAAAACGATCGCCGGTAGATTGATTCGGGAATTAAAGAGAAAATTAAATGCGGAGCAACAAAGCCAATATGAAAATTTATTGAGTTTGTACGAAGCTCAACTACAGCAACAGCGACAAGATTCCAATAAAATTTATTCTTTTCATGCGCCTCATACTTACTGTATTGCCAAGGGCAAAGAGCATAAACCCTACGAATTTGGCACAAAAGCGAGCTTGGCGGTTGGGTACAACAGTGGCATTATTATTAGCGCACTTTGCATAGCCAATAATGATTATGACGGCCATACTCTAGATCAGGTACTGGAGCAAACTCAAAGATTACATGGCTATAAGCCTGAAAACTTAATAGCCGACAGAGGCTATCGTGGAATTAAGAAAATTGGAAATACCAATATTTTTATACCAGGCCCCAAAAACAAAAATCAATCTGTTTATGAGCAAAGGAAATTAAGGGCTATGTTTCGGCGACGAGCAAGTATTGAACCAATTATTGGGCATGTAAAATCGGATCATCGAATGGAACGAAGTTTTTACAAGGGATTGACTGGTGATCAAATGAACGTTCTGCTGGCTTGTGCTGCCTGGAACCTTAAAAAGTTCATGAAAAAGCTAGTCAAGGCTTTTTCTTTGCCTCTTTTGGCGGTTTTCCTGCTGCTTGAGGACTCTTTACGCAGACTTTTTGATGGATACAGAAACGCAATTTTGTCCTTTTTGATTCCGCTCAGCTACAAATAGAGACTGGATGAGCGT
>JABWAJ010000233.1 GCA_013361075.1 Saprospiraceae bacterium
TTCCGTAAACTCAATCTGATTGCTTACGAAAACATCAAACTTTACGAAACAAAATTGCCCCTTGCAATTTGCCTTTTGCTTCTTTACACAATCCCGCCTGCCGGGGCGCTGTATGGCGACTCCATGCGACAAGATTGCAGGTTCAAATGAAGTGCTGACAAGCTCGTTTTCAGAACTTGGTGTGTCGAGTTTATTCACTGCTTTTATGCACTGCCGATGCTCGCCGGTATCGGGGCGAAATGTCGGTAGAAAAAGCATCGAATGTTCCCGTTTCGTGCCGTAGGTACGCAATAAAACGTCAATATTACATACCTACGGCACGGAAAACCATACGAAATGCTAAGAGCTTGTTCGGGATGACTCACGCTTACGTTGCTGCAATTATTGTCAATACATCGGATTCTGCGTCAGCAACCCATTGCTTAGGTCAATTTCCTCTTGTGGAATCGGGAACAGTTCGTGCTTGCCGGCCACAAAAGGTTTGCCTGTTGCCTGCATCACTGAGGCAAGTCTGCCCTGGCGTTTCAGGTCAAACCAGCGGTGTTGCTCCAAAGCCAGTTCTACGCGGCGTTCCTGCCAGATTCGCTGGCGCAGCTGATCCTTGTCTGTGATGGTAATGTTGGGCAAAATAAACGGGTTGGCACCACGCGCGCGCGCCCGCACCTGATTGACAAGCGTTAGTGCGTCTTGTGTTTTCCCGTTTTCATTCAGTGCTTCAGCAGCCATGAGCAGCACATCGGCATAGCGCAAAATGCGTATGTTTCCGCCTCCCCAGCCATTGTTTCCGTTGATCGGTTGTGGGGCCCACGCCTTCTGATTGTAGCGTTCGTTGATCACTTCCGGGTTGTCTTCCACCACAGCAGAACCATCCGGCAACACTTCACCGACATACAAAATGGTGGCTTCACGGCGGGGGTCGGGCCCTTCAAAAGCAGCAACCAGATTGTCAGACGGGCGGTTGAATCCCCACCCGAGGTTGGGTACGCCCCGGACTCCCTGAACTTCGTTGTATTGAGAACCTCCTAATCCCTGGGGATCAGAAGTTGCCTGCACTTCAAAGACCGATTCAGAAGAGTTTTCGCCCTCCGGCGTAAACAACTTCCCGTAATTGGGATACAAGGCATATTTCCCCGAATTGATGACCGCCATGGCGTACTGTTCCGTTTTTTGGAAATCGCCCAGCGTCAGATAAACCCTGGCCAGCATGCCATTGGCAGCGCCTTTCGTGATCCGGCCAACCTCTGCAGCCGGGTAAGTTTCCGGCAAAGTAGCAACCGCCGCTTCCAGGTCTGCAATGATTTGTGCATAAACTTCTGCTGCCGGTTTTCTTGGCTGCTCAAATTCACTGGGCGTTAAAGGCTTGGTAATCAGCGGCAAATCGCCAAACCAACGCACCATATTGAAGTAATAATAGGCGCGCAAAAAGCGGCATTCGGCAATGAGCCTGGCCTTAAGTCCTTCGTCCATTTCGACGGCCGGAATGCGTTCGATAGCCGTATTGGCGCGATAGATCCCCCTGTAGTAGCCGTTCCAGACGGTGGCAGGAGCCAGGTTGCCGGCATTAAAGGTAAGGTTGTCAATTTCCAGCAGGAAGTTGGCATCCGTAGGCGTACTGCCTTTGTCGGCATCATCCGAGACAAGATCCGTCATGCCCACATAACTAAATACGTGGACTTCCCAGCGCCGCAGCATGTTGTAAACGGCATTGGTTGCTTCAATCGCCTGTTCAGGCGTTTGGAAAAACGACTCGTCGGTCAGTATGTTCAGCGGTTCTTTTTGCAAAAAATCCTCATTGCAACTTGTTGCAGCAACAAGCAACGCTCCGCTAAGTATGATTTTTGATAAGAACTTTTTCATGACTTTTGTTTTGTAAAAGTGAATGGCCTCCAATCAAAAAGAAGCGTTCAATCCAAACGTATATACTTTCGAAATCGGATAAACGGCCCGGTCAATACCCGACTCAAATCCCGATTCGTTCACAATTTCAGGAGTATACCCTGTGTATTTCGTCCACATTTTCAGGTTGGTACCGGCCACAAAAAACCGCAGGCTTGTCAGGCGTATTTTTTGCAGCACCGATTGTGGCAAACTGTAGCTCAGTTGCAGGTTCCGGAGTGCAATGAATGACCCGTCTTCCACAAAGCGGGAAGAAAACTGGTAGTTGTGGCCACTGTTGGTGACCCTCGGTTCGGTCGTACTGGTACCTTCGCCGGTCCAGCGATCCAGGAAACTGCGCTCGAAATTGGGTGTGTTGAAACGGGCCATCTTTTTGGAATTGATGATCTCGTTGCCTGCCTGACCGGTGAAGTCTATGGTGAGGTCAAATCCTTTCCAATCGGCACCGACGCTAAAGCCAAAGGTGTAATCCGGAATAGATTTGCCCAGCACAATCCGGTCTTTGTCCGTGATAATGCCGTCGTTGTTTTGGTCCTTAAAAATCAGGTCGCCCAATTTTTCCGGGCCTTCTTTGGCAAAATTTGCCAGATCGCCTTCATTCTGGAAAATCCCGATGACTTCGTAGCCATAGAATGACCCAACCGGCAGACCTGCACGGGTAATCGTCCCCAATTGGCCGCCAAGGCCCAAACCACCGGCAAAAAACTGTTCTTCTCCATTACTCAGCCGCAATACTTCGTTGTCTATGGTTGATCCTACGAGCGAGATGCGGTAGCCAAAACCACCTTTGTTGTCGCGCCAGTTCAAAGCCAGATCAATCCCTTTGTTGCTTACCTGAGCGGCATTGATGAGTGGCGGTGATTCCAGACCCACGTAGAGCGGAATGGGCACCCGCCAGAGAATGTCTTCCGTAGTGCGGTTGTAGTAGTCAATTTCTGCTGTCAGTTTGTCTTTAAAAAAGCCCATTTCAACACCAAAATTTGACTGGGTAGTGCTTTCCCACTTGAGGTCGGGGTTGGAAAGCGTTAAGGGCAAGGCGCCGGTTTGTAAATTTTCACCTGTGCCAAATACGCCCCAAAGCCCGGTAGCAATCACCGCAGCACTTTCGTAGTTGCCGATGCGGTCGTTCCCGGTTTGTCCCCATCCTCCGCGCACTTTAAGGGTACTGAACAATTTCTGGTTTTCCATAAAGGCTTCTTCCGTAACGCGCCAGCCCAAAGAAAAAGAAGGAAAATAGCCGTAGCGGTTGTTTTTGCCAAAACGCGAAGAACCGTCTGCGCGGAACGAAGCAGTCAGCAAATATTTTTGAAACAAGGTGGTATTGACGCGGAACAGATAAGACAGAATGCTCCAGGAACTGGCGCCGTTAAAGACATTGCGGCTGTCCAATTCTGAAAAATTGATGAAGCGCAGCGCCTCATTTTCGTACTGAAGCCCCTGAACCGAAGCCCCCAGAAATTCACTGTCGTCGTTTTGGGAGGTAACCCCGCCCAGCACGGTCAAGCTCAGGTTTTCTCCCCAGTCTTTCTGGAAAGTGAGGGTGTTTTCCCAAAGCCAGTTGGTAGATTCTGCCCTCGAGAGAGAAAGTCCGTTGACTAAGCGCTGCTGCTGTGCAGAAACCACAAACGCAGGAACAAAGCTTTCAAAATCTTCCCGATAGACATTAACACCAAAGCTGCTCCGGAAAGTAAAATGCTTCAAAATAGTAAGATCCGCATATACATTGCCGAGAAGGCGAACCCCGTTGCGCAGGTTGTCATTTTCATAAAACAGCTGAGCCAGCGGGTTCCCGACAGACGAACGCGTCGAGGTATTGCCGTATACTCCGTCTACAAACCCCACAACGGTAGGATCGGCGCGGTAAGTATTGCCGGTTACATCGGGGACAGTGGTTTCTTTTGTATTAATGAATGCAATGTTGTGGCCAATTTTAAAGGCCGATTTTACATTGTATTCGTTGTTGGCGCGGATGGTAAGCCGGCGGTAACGCGATCCCTGCAAAATGCCCTCCTGGTCGAAATAATCGCCGCTGATGTTGTACGACATGGTTTCCGTTGCGCCGCTGAATGATACATTATAGTTCTGCATGGGAGCAACCTGAAAAACTTCGTTTTGCCAGTTGGTTCCTTCTCCCAGAGAAGCAGGGTCGGGAAACGTTGGCGCTCCGCCAACTTCATTCTGTATGATTTCATTCGACAGAATGGCGTATTCTTCGGCATTGGTCAGTTCAATGGTTTTGGCTACTTCCTGAAAACCCTGGTACGTAGAGAAAGAAATGCGGGATGCCTGTCCCGTTTTTCCGCGTTTTGTGGAAATCAAAACAACTCCATTCGCGCCCCTCGCTCCGTAAATTGCCGTAGCGGAAGCGTCTTTTAGTACGTTAATGTTCTCAATATCGTTGGAATTGAGGAAGTTAATGTCATCTACAATCAAGCCGTCCACCACATAAAGCGGCCGGGCATCATTCAGGGTTCCAACCCCCCGGATGCGCACCACTGCGCCATCCCCCGGACGCCCGGAAGCCGTCACGACCTGAACACCGGGGATTTTCCCCTGTAAAGCCTGTTGTACGGAAGCCGTTGGCAACTTGGCCAGGTCTTCTCCTTTTACGGTAGAAATGGCACCAGTGAGGTCTTTCTTGCGTTGCACCCCATATCCTACCACAACCACTTGCTCCAGCAACTGCGCTGACTGGGCAAGTGCAAGGTCAATGACTGTTCTGTTTCCTACACTTTCTATTGCAGTTGTATATCCTGTGTAGGAAAAAATCAGTAAAGCGTCCGGCCCTGATACGGTTATTTCATAGTTGCCATCCAGATCGGTGATGGTGCCATTCCCGGTATCTTTTTCCAGAATATTAACTCCGATAAGGGTTTCTCCAGTTGAATTATCGGTTATTTTGCCCCTCACTTTTACCTGAGCGTCGGCAAAACCGACCCATCCCCAGGCCAGCAACACCAAAAACGCTGCTTTTCTCCAAAGAGATGATTTGAATGTGTTAAGGTAGCTCATTAGGTATTGAATTTAAGTTATAGAAAACGATTCAATGTATTAGTTGGCAGTTCTTCAGTTGGCAGTTGGCAGGGGTGTTGCGTGTTTCATACTATTGGGAGTTCGACAATTTCGATCCAAAACGAAACCAATCCTGCCAACTGAGTAAACTATTCAAGCAACTGCACCCGAACAGAAAGCTTAGCATCGGAATCTCCTCCTGCAAAAAGGTCGAAATCTCCGGCTTCAGCACGGAACCGCATTTTTTGGTTGTAAAAAGCCAGGTCTTTTGCGGTAAGTTGAAAGACCAATTCTTTAGACTCCCCTGCTTTGAGGAAAACCTTTTGAAAGCCTTTCAGCTCGCGCACCGGTCGTGTTACGCTGCCGACTAAGTCCCGAACGTACAGTTGCGCCACTTCTTCGCCATCGCGGCTGCCTGTATTTTTCAGGGTTACCCGCACTTCAAGTGTTTCGCCGTAGCGAAAACTACTTGCAGATGTTTTCAACCCGGAGTAGCTGAAGGTAGTATAACTGAGCCCAAAACCAAAGGGATATTGGGGCGTATTCGGCGTGTCGAGGTATTTGCTGGTATATTTGCTATTGGCATCAAATGGCCTGCCTGTATTTTTCATGCTGTAGAAAACAGGTACCTGACCCACATTGCGTGGAAAGGTCATGGGCAATTTTCCCGACGGGTTGTAATCGCCTGCCAGTACATCGGCGATGGCGTTCCCGGCCTGAGTGCCCAAAAACCAGGTTTCCAGAATGGCTGATGCGTTGTCAGCAATCCAGGGTATGGCCAGCGGCCTCCCGTTCATGAGCACCACAACCACTGGTTTTCCGGTAGCAACGAGGTCCCGGACGAGGTCTTCCTGTACGCCGGGAAGCCCCAGGCTGGAACGGCTTGCTGCTTCCCCCGACATACCTGCTTCTTCACCGACAGCTACAAGGATTACGTCTGCAGATTTGGCGACAGCCAGTGCAGCTTTGAAGCCGCTTTTATCGCTTTTGTTGATGTCGCAACCCTTTGCATAATTGATTTTAGTGGTCGTACCGAACCTCGTGCGAACCCCTTCGAGCAAACTGACGCATTGTTTGGAATCGCCCGCAGCCGACCAGGAACCAATCAATTCGCTTTTGTTGTCTGCCAGGGGGCCGATGAGGGCAATGCTTTTGGTAGATTTGGAAAGTGGCAGGGTATTTTTTTCATTTTTTAGCAAAACAATGGATTTACGAGAAACATCGCGGGCTGTTTCCAGATGTGCAGGTGCCATGATGGTGCGTTTTTCACGATCGGTATCGCTGAAACGGTATGGGTTTTCAAAAAGGCCAAGCATGAATTTGATCCGCAGGATACGCCGCACACAATTGTCCACGATGGATTCCGGCACGCGGCCTTCTTTGACCAGGTTGGCGAGATGGGCATAATAAACAGCGCCCTGCATGTCCATGTCAACGCCCGCCAGTACCGACAATTCACCGGCATCTTTTTCATTGGCAACAATGCCGTGCGGCACCATTTCATTGATGGAAGTATAGTCGGTGACCACAAATCCGGGAAAACCCCACTCGTTGCGCAGAATATCAGTGAGCAAAAACTTATTTCCCGTTGCCGGTACACCGTCCAATTCGTTGAAGGACGTCATGAAAGTCCACGCCCCCGCATCTGCAGCTGCTTTAAATGGTGGCAGGTAAACGTCGCGCAGCACCCGCTCCGACATATCTACGGTATGGTAATCGCGGCCCGCTTGCGCAGCTCCATAAGCAGCGTAGTGCTTGGCACAGGCAAGTACAGCATCCGCATTGTCAAAATCTTTGCCCTGGAAACCTTTCACGCGGGCAGCGGCAATCACCGACCCGAGATAGGGGTCTTCTCCGGCTCCTTCAGCAACACGTCCCCAGCGTGGATCGCGGGCAATGTCCACCATCGGCGCAAAAGTCCAGTGCAGGCCGGAAACGGCGGCTTCGAGCCCTGCAACCCGGGCTGAAGCTTCAATAGCAGGCATGTCCCAACTGGCCGATTCACCAAGCGGGATGGGAAAAATGGTTTTGTAGCCGTGAATGACATCGTAGCCAAAAAGGAGGGGAATCCCAAGCCGCGTTTCTTCCACCGCGATGCGTTGCAAATCCCTGGTAAAAGCGGCAGTATGCGCATTAAAAATGGCACCGACCCTACCTTTTTTAATGTCGTCTTTATAGCCGGCCCGAAGCGTAGGCCCGGTCACATCCCAGTCGGAAGTGAACAGCGTCATCTGGCCTACCTTCTCCTCAATTGTCATCAGGGCAAGCAGGGAATCTACCTTGTGTTCAATGCGATCGTTTAATTTCACCGGGCGCGGAGCATCTGTAAACAAGCCGCTTTGCACGGCAAATGAATTGAGCAAATAAGCTATGCCCAGGAGTGCGCCCAGCTTTAGGTATTTTTTTGCGTTCATAAACGGTGAGTATTTAAATAGCCTTGTCCATTGACAGGACAGCCATGAATCGAAAAAGGGGATTCGGGGTTGAATAATAAGGTGCAACAGGCAAAAGGCAATAGTTTCGTAAATTCATTTTGTTTAATGTCCCAAAACAAAATTGCCCTTTGCACCTCGTCCTTTGCCTCTTTACACAACTCCGTTTCCCCGGAATATTGAGCTTAAAGTCAACTGTTCTTTTCAAGCCATCCGCCTTTAAAGCCTGCTTTTTTTAGTCCTGCGCGGATGTACGGATTTTTCTTCATGACCTCCCACACCAATTGGGTGCGGTAATTTTCCATTTGAATCAGGATGGGGCCCTGGTCAATGCCGAGGTAATCGACATCATACCACCCCAGTGAGGGATTGAAGGCATCGCGGAAGCCATATTGATCTACTAACTTATCGTAGTATTTCTCCCACATGTGCTTCAGGGCAGGCATACATATTTCGGGTGCAAATGGCATTGAACCACCTGCTGCGGTTGGTGCCAGGGTTCCGTCATCCAGGAGATAATCTCCGGAAGCCCCCCTTGCACCATAGCCGACGAATTTTGTTTTGCGGCCTTTTTCCCATTCTTTTTCAAAGTCGCCAGGGCCGTCACAAGCAGTCAGCCCCCAGCAGTTTTTTCCGTATCCTTTAAATCCGGAAGGGTTTTTCATACAATATGCACGGTTGGCATAGGTGGCGCGGCGGGCATTTTCAAAATAATCGATGCCTTTTTCTTTCATGTACGGGTCGTAAATCCCTTTAAAATCAACATACATGTGGCTGTACTGGTGACCAAAAAGCGGTGCAAAATTGATGTATTCCTGATCGTAGTAGCGGCTCCAGAAATAGGGTTCGCACCATTTTTCCCAACTATTTGCCGGAATGGGATGCGAAGGCGACCCCATCGCCATAATGATGAGAATCATGGCTTCATTGTAACCGTGCCATTCGCTGTTGAGGAAACCCTTGTCGGGAAACCAGCCCATAGAGAGGTATCCTTTGTCGTTCAGGG
>JABWAJ010000234.1 GCA_013361075.1 Saprospiraceae bacterium
CTGAAAACCAGGGCGCATTATGGCGACAAGCCTTTTTGTCTACTTTTTGGGCTCAAAAAGTAGAAATAAACCAGGAGCAATGACCATCCGGCTAAATTCAAGCAGGACTCCAGTCAAATGCGCAAGCAAAATATGCACTGCCTACGCTCGCCGGTACAGAGGGTCTGCGACATCGGGGGTAGTTGTTGGTCGGAGATACAGGTATTTGTTATTTGAAGCGCCCCTATTCGCCTCCACCCACTTCTTGCTCATCACCTGCTAAGTTGACGACATTACACTTCAAGTGACGACCACCCTTATCTCCGGCTTTTCAAAAAAAATCGCCGCCTTCGGCGGAAAAAGTTTAAAAAGAAAAAAAGATAAAGGGTAAAAGCGTAAAAGGGACAAAGGGTGATCAGGACCGGGCAAGGCGGAAACCGATATTGAAGAAACGATAATCCAGAACGGACCAGTTGCGATCCGCGACCCGGCAGTTGCCTGAATTGACGTCCCAGGACCCGCCACGAACCACGCGGATGTGCTGATCACCTCCCTTTAGCCAGGCGCTACCGTCTTTAGGTGCGCCCTTGTAGGTGTCGTGCCACACATCTTCGCACCACTCCCACACATTACCGCTCATGTCATACAAGCCCAGTTCATTCGGGAATTTCAGCCCAACTGGTTTTGTTTCACCGTGGCTGTTTTTACTATACCAGCCCACTTCTTTCAGCTTGTTGCTGCCCGCATATTTGAAGCCTTTTCCATAAATGCCTCCACGCGCCGCGTATTCCCATTCCGCTTCTGTGGGCAGGCGGTAGCTTTCTCCGGTTCTTTCGTTGAGCTTTTTGATGAACACCTGAGCATTATCCCAGGAGACCCGTTCTACCGGGCGTTGATCCCCTTGAAACCAGGAGGGATTATTCCCCATTACCGCTTTCCACAATGCCTGGGTAACGGGGTATTTGGCCATGTAAAATGAAGGAACGGTGACCGGGTGAGCGGGCTTTTCCCGATCCAAAGCTTCCGGATCTTCGCTGCCCATGCGGAAAGAGCCCCCTTCGATGGAGATCATGTCGAAGGAGAGGCTGGTGCCGGGGATGGATTGGGTGAAAACGGGCTTTTGCATCAGCTTCCTGGGTTATTTACCTTCAGCCAGTTGGTTCAACCTTGCAAGAATGGCGTTTTTGACCTCTGCAAAATCATTATCGCGCAAAATCGCCTCGGTTTTCGCATTCATGTCTGTCAGCCAATCGGAGAGGTTTCCGAAGTTTTGGTTGATGGCTTTGGTATTGTTGTAGCGCTCCAGTTGAGCTTCATTAATTTGGTTGAGCCGCTTTTGGATCAAATTTGCCCACTTGGTTTCCTCTTTTTCCCAGTGTTCAAAATAAGCATCCAACACCTCGGGGTCATCAAAACGAATGCGCTCAACGGCCACCGGCAGGATGCGGCTGGCAAAAAGCTGCTTTTCCCATTTGTTGTTGCGGGCAATTTCATACAACTCGAACATACAATACGGTGAGCGGGCGTATTTATCGCTGACAAAAACCACGATCAAATCCCCTTTCCCGATTTTATCCATAAACTCACTGATCAATCCACCGTATTCGATGGTCATTTTGTCGCGAAGTACCTGAAAACCATCCGTTTTCAGCGAATTGTACAAGTCATTGACAATGGTTTCCCGGCTAATATCCTTTTCATTCGGGTCTCCCCAAGCGTAGGAAAAGTAGATTTTGGCGTTTCCTGCAACGGGATGATCAGGAGCCTCCGGTTGGTCTTTCGGCGGCTGATTGGCCATATCACATAAAGCAAGCGCTGCCTCGGTAATTTTACTGCTTTCCCTGTTTGCTTCCTCAAAACTGAGAATCCCGCGCATTTTCTCTCTTTTCAGGTCATTGAACCTTCTCTGCAGTTCAAGCACGTCATTTCGCAGGTAGGCAGGAACGCTTGACAGCAGGGCATCAATGGCCTCTTTTAGCCGGGCCTCTCCAATAAGTTTTCTAATGTCTTCCATTGGTAGTAGTCTGTCTTTTTCGGTTTTTAATGTTTTGTGCATTCCCAAACGACCTTCCAGGTGCATTCCGCGTTCCCCTTTTGCAGACAAACACCAGTTCAGCAGTTCTATGTCTACCGCTGCACCGATAGTCGCCTTGATTTTAAGGCTTCCAAGTTCCCTGGCTTCCTCCAGGCTTTCTATGGAAACAAAATCGGTTCCGTTCGCAGAAACCAGGATGTCTTTATTTTCTTCGCTCAACTGAAAGAACTTATGAAATAGCTCGGCAAGCACATGCTCCTCCCACTCTTTGAGCCAGACTTCGATGGTTTTATCCGAAAACTTGCACTCGGCAAAAACTTCCGTTCCGCTGGCCTCGTGGGTGAAAAATATTCCATACTTCCAAAAATCGTCCACAGCACATTTGCCGTATTCCGCGATGAACCGGTGAAACACAGACTTAGGCAAAAATTTAGGAAATTGGAGCTTGAATCCCAAAACGGGTACGACATTTTTCTTCTGCCTCTCCAACGCTGCCGGGTTGCCGTAATTGTCCCGCAAATACTGAATGGCGTAGAAAATATCCGGCTTATCTTTAGGGGAAAAGATCAGCTGAAATGCGCGCATCACATCCAATAATTCTTCTGCCAGCAAGCACTTGTTTTCTGCCTCAACTGCATTTGCCTCTAATACCTGCACCACGTGCTCCAAATCAAACTCGCCATGATGCTCCTGCACCTGTTCGTTGAACACCGCATAGATCATATCGGTTACCCAGGTCGGTTTGATGAAAACAACCTCTTTCAAATTTAAAATATCAGGATAATGGAGCAATACCCCTATGTCCGTCAGGTATCTCGTCAGCGTTCCCAGTTCAGAATCTGACATGTCCGGGTCAATGTGCTGGCAAAATGCGGCATAGGCGTCCCAGGTCCAGCGGTATTCTCCTTTGAGCGCCCGGCGGCGGATTTCGTCCCGGATTTCAACCCAAAACTTGCCCAGACGAAAAGCCGTAGCTGCTTCTTTGAGCCGTTTGAGCAGTTGCCGCCTGAAAATGTTGAATTCGTCAGTTTTTTCACCATCGCCTGCTGCTACGCTTTTGATGCATACGTTGTAATTTTTTTTGGGCTCTATCTTATATTGCTCAAACACCTCATTTTCTACCGGGTCGGTATTCTGATCTTTGCTTTGCACCAGCAAAATCGGGCTGGTTGGGGCATACAGGCGGATGTTCTCCAACCAGTAATCATAGCGATAGTGGTCTAATGCATGCTTTTCCGGTTTGCCGTTTTTGTGGATGATGGTGTCCACCAACCCCTGCACATTGGTTGCCTGATTCCAAAGCAGGCAATAAACCGCATTGTTGCTCAAAAACAAGCGGTGTGTGGCGTGGTAGTACTCCTGCCCGCCAAAGTCCCAGGCATAAACCGTCAGCCCGGTACGTTCGCCTTTTTCTTTTTCTGGTTTCCATTTGCTGACCTGAATGCCATGTGTGGTGTCTTCTCCTTCGACAAAAATGCCCTCCTGCAAGTATTTCATCAGGGTCGTTTTTCCTACCGAGCTGTTGCCTACGAGTACCATTTTGACTTCGTGGTTTTCAACGGCTCCTTTTGACAAAGAAATCAGCATGTTGCGGACATCGGTCAAAATGTTGCCGTCTTTTTCGTAGATCTCCTTTGGCAGGTTGCCAATGGGCGTACCCTTTAAAGTCAGGAAAGCGAGGTTGGGGAAACTTTCCAATAAATTATCCGGCAACGCAGAAAGCTGATTTTTTTCAAGGTACAGGGAAAGAAGGCCTGGATATTTTTGATGAATCCGGATAGAAATAAGCTTGTTTTCCGAAAGGTGCAGCGTATCTAATTTGTCTAAGCGTTCGTTCAGAAATAAGTGCACTAGTTGGTTGCCATTCAAATACAAACAGGCCAGTTCGTCAAATCCCGCAGGCGGCGTGAATGCGGCCAGTTGATTCTCACTCAAATCCAGCAGCACCAACGCCTTGCAGCCACCCTGAAAGCGAAAATCTTTCAGTTGATTCTTCTGCAAATACGCCTTCTCCAGCGCATCAAACCCGGCCGGAAAATCCAGCAACTCCAGCGCGCATTCGCTCAAATCCAAATAAATCAAATGCTTTAATGGCACCTCAAACCGCACCTCGGCTAAGTTTTTATTTTCGCTCAGGTTCAGGTACTGCAGCCCGGCGCATTCCTTCGTCAGCTCCACGCTGCGCAGGTTTTCCGACTCGCTGACGTTGATGGCCCGAAGCACGCCCTGGGCATCGCAATGGTAGCTGTTGTTGTGTTGGTAGCGCACCGCATCGGCAGGTTTGGACAGGTTTTCCAAACGGGTGAGCGCAAAGCCGCACTGGTCTTCGATGTGTTGGATGATGGCAGGTTTGGTGGCCATATTGGTTTTATTTTGTAAAAATCGCCGCCTTCGGCGGAAAAAAAGTTTAAAAGAAAAAAGATAAAGGGTAAAAGCGTAAAAGGGACAAAGGGTGATCAGGACCGGGCAAGGCGGAAACCGAAAAGTGAGGTCCGAATATCCAGATAGCTCCCGCCGCGACGCGCGACCCGGCAGTAGTCAGTATTGTAGTCCCAGGACCCGCCACGAACCACGCGGAGGTTCTGATCACCACCTTCCATCCACACACTACCGTCGTCAGGAGCCCCATCATAATTCTCATGCCAGACATCCTGACACCACTCCCATACATTTCCGCTCATGTCATACAAACTCAATTCATTCGGAAATTTCAGCCCCACTGGTTTTGTCTCATCGTGGCTGTTTTCATCGTACCAGCCCACTTCTTTCAGTTTGTTGCTGCCCGCATATTTGAAGCCTTGCCCGTAAATGCCCCCACGCGCCGCGTATTCCCATTCTGCCTCTGTGGGCAGGCGGTAGCCGGTCAGTTCGTTGAGTTGTTGAATGAACAACTGCGTGTCGTCCCAGGAGACCCGTTCTACCGGGCGGTTGCCGCTGCCTTTGAAAGCTAATTCCGGCGGGTCTTCCCCCATCACTGCCCGCCACAGCGCTTGTGTCACCGGGTATTTGCACAGGTAAAAGTCTTTGACCGTCACTTTATGCACCGGGCGGCAGGCGCTACTCAAGTCGCCATGTTCGTCGCCCATTAGGAAATCGCCCCCTTGTATAAAAACGAGGTCCAAATGAGGCAGTAGCAGCGGTATTTCGGAGCGTTGGCTCATGCAGTTGGTTTAGAATGAGGGCTAAGGTATAAAAATCAGGAGAATCGTACCTGCGCCATTTTGTCTGAAGCAGGATTTTCTGAATTTTAGAATTCACAGGATGCGCAGCCGGAATTCTGGAAATTTTATAATTCTGAAAATCTTGATTCTGACATCTGAAAAGCGGCCGCAGGGTTGAAACTACAGGAACACTCCAAACACCTGTATCCCCGATGAGCAACTCCCACTGATATTGCAGACCCTCTGCGAGGGTGACAGCCGAGGTGGGAGGAAAAGCCGCAATACCAAGGTACTGCCAGCACCATGCATTCACACAATGGGTAGCAACCAGGGTAAAAAACGGATCGGATAATGCTCACTTTGTTCCATCACGCATTGTCACGCTCACAGAGCGTCTGCACCGTGCCGGGTAGCAGCCTGTCGAAAATCCAGGCTATTTATCATTGGGATCAGTTAACATTCTTTACCTTAATCCCAAACTCCTGAAATTGTTGCGTCCGCGAACTGCGGAATCTGGAATTGCCACACACCGGCGACAATCAATTATGACCACTTCGTTGCAGGCGCTTTAAAAATCGTACAAATTCGTTTTTCCAAACCTCCCCCTTGCCAATTTGCCTTTTCCCTTCCCCCAACCCTACCCCGTTTCTGCCTGTCTTTCCAATAAAAAGCCGCTTGTATGAAAAAAAACTTTACCCTGCTGCTCTTTGCCCTGCTGGGGTATTCCGGAATCAGCCATGCCTGTTCCTGCATTTACATTCCAACCTTTTGCGAAACCATTACCTACGGGAATAACGGGCAAATCGCTGATTATCTGAGTGTGTATGCCGGTACGGTTTCCGCAGCCACCGACAGCGAAATTGAGTTGCTGGTTCAGGAAACCTATTTTGGGGAGTTCAATACCGGGCAAACCATCAGGCTGGCAAAAGGCTTTGGCGCCGACTGCGTTCTGGAATTAAGCAATTTTGCGGTCGGAGACACCTACATCATTGCCGCAAATAAGCATGAAAATACCTGGCGGCTGTCTGCATGCGGGATTACTTTTCTGAAAGTCCAAAACGGCGAAGTCATCGGGCCAATTGCCCCCGGCGTTTCCCGGGTTTCACTGGCCGAGTTTGTTTCCGAAGCCAACTGCGGCAATCTAACCGGTGGGAACGGCCTTGGTTTTCTCTTAAAAGTCAACCCAACGCTTACGTCCGGTGACGTCAACATTTCTACAAGCCTGGAGGTTGCGGTTCCCATCCAGGTTACTGTCTTCGACGCAGCGGGGCGGTTGGTGCATCAGGCCAAAGAATCCGCATTTACCGAAAATAAACCCATTGTTCTGGACATGGAAGCCTGGGCTGCCGGGATGTATTTTGTGCGCATGGACCTGCTGGGGCAACGAAAAACGGTGAAGGTGGTGAAGGTTGGGGCTCGGTAATTTGTCCATCATCAATCATCAATCATGTAATCGTCAATCATCAATACTTTACTTACTAAACACAACCGCATGAAAAAATCCTTTACAATCCTGCTCTTCGCACTGGCTGGCCTTTCGGGTAAAAGCCTTGCCTGCTCCTGTGCCGGCAGTGCTACCTTCTGCGAAGCCTTTGCAGGAATCAGCAATGCGCAGCAGCCCGTAACGAACGTGCAGATTTACCTGGGAACGGTCTCCGCAATCAGCAGTACTACTGTCACGATGCTGATTGAAAAAACATACTTCGGCGAAGACCGAACCGCTCAAACACTGGCGATTGAAAGAGGAAGCAGCGCTCTTTGTATTTTAGAGCTTGATAATTTTCAACCCGGAGAAACCTTCATCATTGTCCCGCATAAAGGCGCAGATGGCTTATGGAGGTTGGGAACATGCGGTGTTTCGGTGCTGGAGGTCATCAACGGGAAAGTCAGAGGCCCCATCGCGCCGGGTGTTTCAATCGTTGAACTGGCCCAATTTTCAACCATAGCCGACTGCGGAAACCTGGGCGAACTGGATCTTCCCATTCAGGTGAACCCAACCCTGACCTCCAACGAGGTAAACATCACCACGAGGCTCCCGTCATCCGTTGCTATCCAGGTCACCGTTTTCGACGCGGCGGGGCGGTTGGTGCATCAGGCCAAAGAATCCGCATTTGACGAGAATAAACCCATTGTTCTGGACATGGAGGCCTGGGCTTCCGGGATGTATTTTGTGCGCATGGACCTGCTGGGGCGTCGAAAAACGGTGAAGGTGGTGAAAATTGATGATTGATGAGGTGTGGGCTTACCCATTCCATGTTGGGGTTATTTTGTCAATCGTTTTAAACACAACCGCATGAAAAAATCCTTTACCCTGCTGCTTGTTGCCTTGTTTGGCTGTTTGGCGAAAAGCCATGCCTGCGACTGTGCGACCTTGCCCTCTTTTTGCGAAAGCATTACCTTCGAAAACAACGGCCAAATCCAGGACGGGCTTCATATTTATTTGGGAACCGTTTCTGCAAAAACCGGAATTGGCGTCAACCTGCTGGTTGAAAAAACGTATTTTGGAGATATGAATACTGGCCAGAACCTAAGCTTAATAAGTGGCAACGGAGCCAATTGTATAGTCATGCTGGACAATTTTCAGGTTGGCGAACAATACCTCATTGCTGCCCGTCAAAGCAGCGAAAACACCTGGTATCTGTTAGATTGCGGTGTGTACTACCTGCGCGTGCAAAACGGAATGGTCAGTGGAGCAATCGCCCCCGGCGTTTCCACCGTTTCATTGGCTGATTTTCCCAATATGGCCAATTGCGGCAATTTGGTCGCTGGAAATGAATTGGATTTCCTGCTCAGGGTTGCCCCAACGCTTGCTGCTACTGCCGACGGCGTGAGCATTACCACACGCCTCCCGGCACCGGCTCCCATTCAGATTGCGGTTTTCGACGCGGCGGGGCGGTTGGTGCATCAGGCCAAAGAACCCGCATTTGACGAGAACAAACCCATTGTTTTGGACACGCAGACGTGGGCTTCCGGGATGTATTTTGTGCGGATGGACCTGCTGGGGCAACGAAAAGCAGTGAAAATTGTGAAGGTTGAGAGGTGATGTATTTTTTTTATTGATGATTGATCATTGATGATGTGGGCTTTCGCAACCCCAAAGGTATCGCGATGGATGATGAACACGCCCCGTCCCCCGTCCCCCGTCTACCGTCCACCGTCCACCGTCCACCAAAAAATCCCATTTTCCATTTCACAATTCCGGCACAATGATTATCTTTGCGCCCGCTTTGCGTGGTTTTGATCCCTTCTGAAACGTTGGAAGGGTGGCTACGCAGCATTTTTTACCAATAACTATGTCTGATTAATGAGAAATTATGAAGTGACTTTCATCGTAGACCCAGTGCTGTCGGGCGATGAAATTAAAGCGACAGCTCAGACATATGTCGATCGCCTTCAGGCAGAAGGAGCCACGATCGTTCATGTGGATGAAATGGGATTGCGCGCCCTTGCGTACCCCATCAACCGACGTTCTTCGGGCGTCTATTACTGCATCGAATTCCAGATCACCACGGAAGGTGCTGCTTTCCTGACCGCTTTTGAGCTTTCGCTCAAGCGCGACGAACGCCTCCTGCGCTTCCTGACGGTGCAGTTGGATAAGTACGGTGTGAAGTACAACGACGATAAACGCAAAGGCCTGATCGGCAGCAAGAAAAAAAGACAACCGGAACGCGTCTCAGCTGAGCGTACTGTGGAAGCTGCCCCTGCAAAAGCAGAAGCACCCGTAGTAGAAGCTGCGGTGGAAGCAGTTGCTGAACCCGTTGTGGAAGCAGCCGCAGCGCCTATTGCAGAAGCAGTAGCCGAACAACCGGTAACCGAAGCAGTTGCTGCAACAGAAGCGGTAGTAGAAACCGCTGAAGAAGTGGTAGCGGATGCTGCTGAAGAAACAACCGAAGAACAGGCGTAATCCTTCATTAACGATCAAAAAAAAATTGCAATGGCAACCAGAGACGATATCAAGTTTCTAAGCAATCCCAAGATCGGCCAGAACCGCAAAAAATACTGCCGTTTCCGCCGGTTTGGCATCAAACATATTGATTACAAAGACGCCGACTTTTTGATCCAGTTTGTCAACGAACAGGGTAAAATTCTGCCGCGCCGCATCACGGGCAACTCGCTCAAGTACCAGCGGAAGGTTTCTACGGCTGTCAAGAGAGCGCGCCACCTGGCTTTGATGCCTTATGTGGCCGATTTGTTGAAGTAATTTTTTTTCAGCACGACAAAAACGCTTTGCCATGGAAATCATTCTGTTGCAAGATATAGAAAAGGTAGGCCAGAAACACACCATCGCTACAGTTCGCGATGGCTATGGCCGCAACTACCTGATCCCGCAGGGGATGGCCCTCGTTGCCAATGCAAGCAACCGCCGCCAATTAGAGACCCTGAAACGCCGCGAAGGTGCTCAGGAGGCCAAATTGCTTGCCGATTACCAAATCATTGCCGACAAATTGAAAAACTCGGTCTTGAGAATTGGCGCTAAAGTAGGCACCAGCGGTAAAATTTTCGGTAGTGTCACCAACGTTCAGCTCGCTACGGCGATCAAAGAACAAATGGATATTGACATCGATCGCAGAAAAATTCACCTCCCGGAAGATGTGAAGGAAGTTGGCACCTACGAGGCTGTCATTGACCTGCACAAAGCCATCGACTCGAAAGTAAAATTCGAAGTAGTAGCGGAGTAATCCCGGGCGGTTTAAGTATGTAAAAACAGGAGACATCCCTGGCTTTCGGGCTTCGGGATGTCTTTTTGCATTTAAGTTAACGAGACTATCGCCGGGATCACCGGTTCAAAATTCCTTCCAAATCTGCCGGTGAATAGTGAATGGATTTTAAGGTTTTGTGGTCGGAGGTGCGGTGCACTAAATAATACGGACCTTCCTGGCGGATATAAGCCTCCACGCCGTGTGTTTCGAGGTAGTGCTGCACGGTGGCTTCGGCTTCCTCCAAGGTTTTGCAGGTTTTGCTCATATTGGAGCGCTGCACTTCATCAAACAGGCTTTTGAATTTGTCGCCGAGCCCGAATTCCAGCACAGCACCCGACAAAACGTATTGAATGTCGCAAAGGGCATCGGCCACCGCGACGATGTCGTTTTGTTCGATGGCTTCTTTCAATTCCTCCAGTTCTTCCGCAATCAGCGATACGCGCAGCCGGCAGCGAACTTCGGCAGGAATGAGTGGTTCCGGTTCGATGGGATGCCCGAAAGTGCGGTGAAATTCGGCAACCTGACGCAGTGCGTCCAATTTTTCCATGGTGCAGTTTTGCACAAAAGTAGTTTTTTTCTACCAATTGATCCGGCCGGCAGCCCACCCTGTTTTGAGACGGTTTTTCTGAAAATCAACGCGCAGGCCAACTAATTTGATCTGGGCTTCGATCAGCTTTTGTTCGCGGGTATTGACCAGAAAAATAGAACTTTCTCCCAATTGAAACCGGGTGGTTTCTGCTTCCAGTAAGCTGCGGTAATTGGTCACAATACTTTCATACACAACAATTTGCTGTTGTGCGTTTTGCCATTCGTTGTATGCCTGGCGCACTTTGTTGGCGATTTCGAGCTGTTTTTGCAGAAGCCCCAGACTTGCTTCTGATACCTTTAACCGGGTAAGTTCCAGTTTGCCGCGTTCTTTCCGCAGAAAGAGGGGAAAACTGAAGTTCAGGCCCCACTTGAAGTTTTGGAGCAGGAGCCCGTTCAGTCCGTCGCCCGGGCCGCTTCCCATCCGGAAGCCATCACCCAGCAGGTTGTATTCCACATCCACGCGCGGTTTAAAAGCCTCCAGCGCAAGGCGTCGGTCAACGTCCAGCTGGGCCAGTTTAAACTGGTATGCCTGCAATTGGGGGTGCTGGTTTTGGGCCAGCAGTACCAGGTCTTCCAGGCCGGAAACAGGCAAACCGGTATTGAATGTGTCCGGCAGGGGCGGAGAAACATTCCCGGCAAGGGCAAGGGGTGTTTCGTTCTCATCCCAGAGAAAATTGGACAGGGCAAACCCCGCATTCTGGTAATCCAATACGGCCTGGTTGCGCTCAAACATCCAGTTTTGTACCTGAACAAGGGCCTCAAGGGTGTCTGTTGCAGGCCGGTCGCCCTGTTCAAAACTTTCCACGATCCCCTCCAGGCGCTCCTGCGACAACCTCAGTGCCTGCTCAATCGCCCGGAGTTTCCCAAAGGCTTTTACCCATTCCCAATACGCAATCCCGGCCTCCAGCAGGAGGTTATTGACAGCTTCAAGGCGTTGGGCCTCGTTTGCGTTTTGGAGGATTCTGGCTTTTTGCAGGGTTGCCCGGCGTTCGTCAATGAACAAACCCTGACCAAGGGTCGCTTTTACCCCCACGACAGCTTGTCCGGCAGCAGGCAGTGCATTTTCCGGATTGGTACGGATACCGCTGGCCGTTGTAAAAAGTCCTTTCAATTCCAGGCCGTACAGGGTTGGGATTTTTACTCCGCTTTCGGTGAGTGTGTAATAATTTTTCCCGTCGAATGACTTTTGGGTCACGTCCGATACCAGTTTGGGGTCGAAGCCGCCGCGCGCTTCCAGCAGACTGGCTGCCGCACTCGCAGGGAGCAGGTTGGCCTGGAGCACCAACGGATGATAGGCACTGATCCACTGAAAGTAGCGCTCCGGGGTGAGCGTCAGGGTGGAATCTTGCGCTGCAAGGACCGCGGAGAACAGGAGACCCGAAAAAAGCAGGAGATACGGTTTCATAGCAGAAAATATCAGATGGTCTTATTTGATGAGTTGTACCGGCGTTTTTTGCTTGATCGATTCGGCAGGCAAAAGATTGTTTTCGTAGTAATCGGGCGGAAACCCGTTGAGTTGCCGCCACAGTTCGTACCAAAGCGGGACGTCATTCAGCAACAGGATGCCTTTGGCACCGGAACCAACGCGGAGGGCTGCGGGCCAGGGCGGGCTGCCAGCTTTTTCCGCCACGAGTATGCGGTACTGGCCGTTTGTGCTGATCTCGTTATCAATAGCCACTACCTCGCCCGTGTAAGTGCCAAAGGATTGCCCCGGCCAGCCTGAAAAAATGAAAGCCGGCCAACCGTCGAAGATGAACCTTACTTCGGAGTTGCGGCGCTTGTCGTATACCAAAGGAAAGTCCATGGGATCAATGTAAAGCTCTACTGCTAAGTTGTAATCAGCAGGCATGATGCTGACGATCCCCTCCCCTTCCTTGATGGTTTCCCCGATGCCCGGTGTCACTATTTTTGTCACATAACAATCCTGTGGCGCGGTGATGTAATGAAAGCTGGCCCGTTTGGCGTAGTTGCTGGTTTGAATGCGCAACTTGTTCGCATCCGATTCGGCATCATACTGTTGGGAAACCGCCGCCGCAATTTCGGAGCGCGCCTTAGCAATTTTTTCACTGTACTCCGCCTGAATGGCGCTAAGCTCTACACGGGTGATGCGCAACTCGGTCCGATTAGCATTCAGCTTGTTTTCAGCAGCAACGATTTTATTGCGGGTTTCCTGAAGTTTGGCTTGCCGGTCTTCTACTTTCGAGCGGGGGTCAATGCCCCGTTCAAAAAGGTTTCGGGCGCGTTCGTACTGGACTTTGGCAATGGAATCCTGGATAATCGCCTGCATCAAATCCGCACTGTCGGCCTGGATTTTAAACCGGACCTGCTCCATTTTCCGCTGCACCTGCTGCTTTTTAAGCGCCAGCTGGGCTTCCATGTTTGCGATCTGGTTTTCCAGCGCAGCTGCTTTATCCCGGTAGGCACCAATCGCGCCTTCTTTTGCCACCACTTGCTCGCGGGTGCGTGGCGCTATATCGGGGTCGAGGTAGTCGGTCTTTATTTCCGACAAAAACGCAAGGGTATCCCCTTTTTTGAGCAGCTGCCCCTCCTGCACGTACCAGCGGTCGATGCGTGCATCAATAGGGGAAGGAATAATTTGGGGGCGTTGTTCCGGCCGAAGGG